>CAVFND010000214.1:0-3502 GCA_963623615.1 Oscillibacter sp. ER4
TCGCTTGCGTGATCGACGGCGATGCGCAGCATCGGCGCGCCTTCGGCGCTGCCCTCCGGCCGCAGCAGGAGGATATTCTCTTCCACGCCGGGGATCATGCGGCAGACGGTGCAAGCCATCCCGCCGTTTTCGCTCAGGGAGACGGCATTGTCAGGGATACCAATCGTTATAAAGTGCTTTTCCATGACAGCAATCGGCAGCGGCACATTCCACTCGGGCAGATAGACCTCGCCGTCTCTTGCCTCGGCGGCGAAGAAGTTCTTGCATCCTGCGAGGCGCGCCGCGCTGACGCTGCCCGGATGGCGGATCATCTCGTCCATCGGCGTGACCTCGCCGGTTTGGCCGTTTTCCATCACGCAGACGCTGCGGCAATTGCGGTAACACTCGTCGCGGTCATGGCTGACCCAGAGGATAGGGCCGTTGAACGCCGCGAGCAGATCGGCGAGCTCGATCTCAAGGTTCCACTTCAAGTAGCTATCCAGCGCGGAGAACGGCTCGTCGAGCAAAATCGCCTCCGGCTCAGAGCACAGGATACGTGCGAGCGCCACGCGCTGCTGCTGGCCGCCGGAGAGCTGCGCGGGATGCTTTTTCTCAAGCCCCTCGAGGCGGAACATGCGAATCTTTTCCGCCAGCACGCGGCGCTTTTCCGCCTTGTCGCCGCTGCGGATGCCGCAGAGGATATTCTGCTCCACACTCATGTTCGGAAACAGCGCGTATTGCTGAAAGAGGTAGCCGACCTTGCGCTGCTGCGGCGGCAGATTGATCTTCTTCTCGCTGTCAAAGAGCACGCGGTCGCCGAGCACGATGCGCCCGCGGTCGGGCGTCACGATGCCCGCGATGCACTTTAAGGTCATGCTCTTGCCGCAGCCCGAGGCACCGAGCAGCGCCATCGTCTCATCCGGCGCTTCAAACTTGGAATGAAGCGTAAACGCGCCGAGCTTTTTTTCAATATCGACGGACAAACTCATTTTCTCGCCCTCCTCGCCTTGCTCGCATCCGCGAGGAAGTCACGCCGCTCGAGCATGTTGACCGCCAGCAGCACGACGGCGGAGATCGCCATATTGACGATGACCCACTTCATCGCGAGCGCGTCGTTGTTCGTCTGCCAGAGCTGGTAGACCGTGGTGGAGATCGTCGCGGTCTTGCCGGGCGTGTAGCCCGCGATCATGCTCGTCGCGCCGTATTCGCCCAGCGCGCGCGCAAAGGCCAGCACCGTGCCGGCCAGCACGCCCTGACGGCAGTAGGGCATGCGGATACGCCAGAAAATGTAGGTATTCGACAGGCCCAGCGTCTGCCCCGAATAGGCCAGCGTCTCGTCAAAAGACTCGAACGCGCCGCGTACCGTGCGGTACATCAGCGGGAATATGACGACCACCGTGGCAAAGATGGCCGACCACCAGGTCATGACCATCTTGACGCCGAACGTTTCGAGCACCCACGCGCCGATGACACGCTTGGGGCCGAACACGCGCAGCAGCAGATAGCCCACGACCGTGGGCGGCAGCACGAGCGGCAGCGTCAAAAATACATCGAGCACACCTTTGACCAAACGCGGGAGTTTCGCGATGTAATAGGCGGCAAAAATGCCGACAAAGAAAATAACGACCGTGGAGATCGCCGCAATGCGCAGCGAGTTCCATAAGGGATACCAATCCATAACTGACCTCCGATTTTCTGGAGTTTGGGAGATTCAGGCGATCTCCACGCCGCCGCAAACGCGGCGTTCAAGCGTTTTGCCGGCAGGCAAAACCTTGGCATGGACGGAATTCACTTCCGGCCGTGCTTTTCAAATCAGGGCTCCTGTTGGGCGGCAGCCCAATGGGACGAACGCCGCAATGCGCAGCGAGTTCCATAAGGGATACCAATCCATAGAGCACCTGCCTTTTGCCGCCAGCGGCGGCAGTTTTGCAAAGGGGACCATTCTTAGCGTAAGAATGGCCCCCTTTGTATCCCCCAAGAAGCGCAGGGGGCTAAAAGCCCCTTGACCCCAAGGGTGCCGTGGATATCGCACTTTTTCAGTAAAGTGTGATACTGCTTTTTCTAAACGATTTGGTCTGCTTCTATCTCCGCTGTCACTGCTGTCCGCTTTATCAGGTCAAATCAGTCTGCCGTATGTAGAAGTCTCATCAAATTTTAGTTGGCGGGGGAGAAACCGACAGACTTGAAGACGGACATGGCGTCGGAGGTCTGGAGGTAGTCAAGAAAGGCCTGGGCGGCTTCTTCCTTTTCGCCCTTCAGGACAGCGGCGGGATAGATGACCTGGCCGCACATCTCAGCGGTGGCGCTGTCGACGACCGTCAGGCCGGCGGAGTAAGCGTCGGTGGCGTAGATGACGCCGCAGTCAGCGGAAGCCTCGCTCACCTGGGTGGTAACTTCCTTGACGTTGTTGCCGTAGGTCAGGCAATCGGCAAGAGCCGCTTCGTCAAGACCATAGTAGGCGAAGATCTTCTGGGTGTACTGGCCGACGGGCACGTCGCTGTTGCCGATGGCGAGCATGACGTCGCCGCTCTTGAGGAGCTCAGCGAGCTGGTCGAAGCTCTCAATGCCTTTGGGGTTGCCCTCGGGAACAGCGAGCGTGACCTTGTTCTCGAGCAGATTGATGCGGCTGTCGGTCACGATGAGGTCAAGACCGTCGGGGTTCTTGTCCTTGTCGTCAATGAGGCTGCCGTCCATGGCGTTCATCTGCTTGGGAGCGGCGGAGATGAACAGGTCGCAGTCAGCGCCCTCGCTGATCTGGGTGAGGAGCTTGCCCGAGGAGTCGAAGTTGAAGGTGAGGTTGACGTTGGGGGCAACTTCCTTGTACATCTCGGCGATCTCGGTCAGTGTCTCGGTCATGGAGGCAGCGGCGAAGACAACGAGATCAACGCTCTCGGTGTTCGCATCGTCCTTGTTGGTGTCGTCCGTGTTCATGTCGTCGGTCTTGCTGCCGCAGGCGGCCAGAGAGAACACGAGCGCAAGCGCAAGGATCAGAGACAAAAGTTTTTTCATGTTTGGGTACTTCCTTTCAAAAAATTTCTTTTTCGCACGTTCATTGAAAAGCGCGGCGATACAGGAACGCGCAAGAACACGCCGCACGCAATTTATTTCCAATCCCCATCCCGGGGAGCTTGGACAAATTCATTCCGCTATCCTCAAAATAGATAGCGCTCCCCCAACATTTCGCGCCCGCAGGCGCGAAATGTTGAAGTTGTCAAAACAGCACCGACTCATTCGGTGCAAAAATCCACCAGTCCTGCCCCCTAACCCCGCGCCCCTTGGGCACGAAACAGCAGAGGTTTACAAACGCACTCATTCGGAGTAAGCAGGCCTCCCGGCCCGCACCCCAAATCCCCGCGCCCCTGGGGCGCGATCCAGCGTCGCAGACTTTTCCCCGCAAGGGAGGGATGCGGCATCCGTAAAGCGGCAAAGCCGCTAACGGCTGCCCAAGCCGTCCGCAGACGGCAAATAATCTTAATCTGTCGCGTAGGACGACATGCGCGTCTGCAGCGACACCTTGCAGCAC
>CAVFND010000215.1:0-3483 GCA_963623615.1 Oscillibacter sp. ER4
TCTTCCTCCAGCTGGCGGTACGCCACCTTACCGACCAGAGTCTTCGGCATATCCTCCTTGAACTCGATGTCATACGGCATCGCGTACTTCGCCACATTCTTGCGGCAGTAAGCAAGCAGCACCTGCCTGGTCTCCTCCGTCGCGGGCACGCCCTGCGCGAGCTTGATGAAGGCCTTGACCTTCTGCATCTTGTAGGGATCGGGCACGCCGATGACGCAGCTCATCTGCACGTACTCGTGCGCGTCGAGGATGTTTTCGATCTGGCCGGGATAGACGTTGTAGCCCGACGAGATGATCATGCGCTTGGCACGGCCGCGGAAGTAGATGAAGCCCTGTTCGTCCATCACGCCGAGGTCGCCCGTGTAGACCCACGTCAGGCCGTCGGCGTGCGTGCGCAGCGTCTGCGCCGTCTCCTCGGGATTGTTCATGTACTCTTTCATCACGGTCGGGCCCGCGAGCAGGATCTCGCCCTCCTGACCGTAGGGCACTTCCTTGTCGGTGTCGGGCTCGACGATCTTGATGTACGTGTCGGGGAACGGCAGGCCGATGGAGCCCTCCTTGAACATGTGCGGCGGCGTCAGGCAGCAGGCCGTGACCGTCTCAGTCGTACCGTAGCCCTCGCGCACCTGGATCGATGCCTTGTGGTCATAGAGGAACTTGTCGAATTTCTTCTTGAGCTCAATCGACAGACTGTCGCCGCCGGAGAATACGCCCTTGAGCGAGCTCAGGTCCGTGCCGTCCATGCTGGGCAGGCGCAGCAGCGCCTCATAGAGCGTCGGCACACCCGCGATGAAGTTGCACTTGTACTTCACGATCTGCTTGGCATAGCTTTTGGCCGTAAAGCGCGGGATCAGGATGCAGCGGCCGCCCTGCGAGAGCATCGTGTGCACGCACACGCCCAGGCCGAAGCCGTGGAACAGCGGCATCGCCGCGAGCATACGGTCGCCGGGGCGGAACATCGGGTTCGCCGCGATGACCTGCTGGCCGAGGGCGTTGAAATTCTTGTTCGTCAGCACGATGCCCTTCGTCGTGCCGGTCGTACCGCCGGAATACAGGATGACGGCGGGGTCCGCGCCCTCGCGCTTGACCTTGTAGGTCTTGTAGTAGCAGGAGTGGGAGAGCTTCATGAAGTCTCTCCACATGATGACCGGCGCATCCTCGGGGATCTTCTCGATCTTGCGGCCCTCGGTGAGCATATAGCCCGCCTTGATGGTCGGGGACAGCGCGTCGCGCACGCTCGCGATGATCATGTTCACGACCTTCGTGTTCTCGCGGATCTTTTCGAATTTATTGTAGAACTGGTCGAGCGTCACCGCCGCCACGCTCTCCGAGGCGTTCAGGTAGAACTCGATCTCCTTCTCCGCCGACAGCGGATGGATCATGTTCGCAATGCCGCCGACAAGGTTCACGGCATAGAACATATAGATGGCCTGCGGACAGTTCGGCATGGCGATCGTCACCTTGTCGCCCTCGCGCACGCCGATGGTCTTGAGCGCCTTGGCGCACTGCTCGATCTCGCGGATCATCTGGCGGTAGGTCGTCGACTTGCCCATGAACGTAAAGGCAATGTTGTTGGGATACTTCTTCGCTACGTTTTCCACAGCCTCGAACATCGAGCCGTCGAAATATTCCAGGTGCATCGGCACCTCGCCCATGTAGTCCTTCCAAGGTGTTCTGACAATGGAATCACTCATAATCTACTTCCTCCGATAACGGTCGTTCCAAAAGGGCGGGGTGTTCTAACAGATATTTGAAAAGGCGCACGCTCTTTGCGTAATAATAGCCGTCGGCGATGCGCTCATCCACGGTGAGGCCGAGGTCGACCGTCTCCTGCATTTCGACCAGACCGTGCTCGTCGTACACCGGCGTCCATTTCTTTTCGCCGATGATGCAGAACAGCGAGCTCGTGCCCCAGTTCGTCAGGTGATGGTAGCCGCTCTTCAAGCGGATGGAGCCGAGGTTCGAGAGGAACACCGAGCTGTAGTTCGGGTCCTTTCCGATCAGGAAATCGGGGCACCAGCCGTGCCTGTCGAGCCAGCGGATGAAGTGGATCGCTGCCTTGGCCAAAAAGCGCGGCATCTTATTGAGTACGTTCATGCTGTTGTCGGTCGTGTTGACCTTTTTCTGCTCGCGGCAGGCCGAGACCTCCTGATGGATTTCCTCATGGATGGTGTCGATGGTGCTGTCGGGCTTGGCCTCCAGCAGCGCCATAGCCTCCTCACTGCCGTCGGCAAACTCCTTTTTGATGACAAAGCCCGCCGTCACCTTGCTGCGCTGATAGTAGTTCTCATTCGCGTAAAAGCGGTTGAGCTTCGGCCGCAAAATGACCGTCTTGACGAGCGCCGTCAAAATCACGTGGAAAAACGTGTACTTAAACGGGATGCCCTCGTAGTTTTTCGTCGCGATGTAGTCCTTGATGGGTCCTAAATTCACGCGCTCTGCGATATACGCTTCGTTGTCTGCGCGGTTGGGATAGATGATGCCCATGATAAAGTGCAGCGAATCCACATCCCGCAGCAGCGTCGCGTCGCGCCGATCACCCCAGTGTCTTTTCTGTTCTGCCATAAAGCCTTCTTCCTTTTCTTTCGGTTTTGCTTCTTTTCGCCCACCCTTCCGCAAGTGGGACCCCTCTCAGGGGATAAACCGCTCAAAAATGGCGATCGCGCCCTCGCGCTCCGCCGTCTCTAAGTCTTCCTTCGACCGGATAGTCCAGTAAACGCCCTGCGCGCCGTAGAGCTTGCGGCACAACCGCGGCGCCCAGTTTTTCTTATCTTCAAATTTATAGGCGACAAAATCCGGCTGCGCCATGATGTTGCCCAGCAGGTTCGTCGTCGCAAACGCCATCAGCAGGCTCAGATTGCCGCGCTCTTTCAAAAAGTCGCAGCTCAGCTGCCCGCGGATGACCTCGGGCCGGTGCTTTCTCAGCCACGCCACACACCGCGGGTCGAACGACTCCACGCAGTACTTGACGTCAAACTTGTCGAGCTCCGCCATCGTGCGCTCAGTCAGCTCGGCGTAATTGTCGCGGAAGCTCTTGACCTCCACAATGAGCGGCAGGCCCGTGTCCTCAAACAGCGCGAGCACATCCTTAAACTGCGGAACGCTCTCCTTCGTCCCGTCCAGCGCATAATCCTTGAGCTCGTCCGCGCTCAGGTCTTCCAAATACCCCTCGCGGCCCGTCATGCGCTTCACATCGCTGTCGTGGAACACGGCAAGCGTCCCGTCGCGCAGCAGGTGCACGTCGAGCTCCGCGCCGAAGCCCCGCGCGATCGCGCGCGAAAACGCCGGCAGCGAATTTTCGGGAATACCCGCCTCCTTATCGTAGAGTCCGCGGTGCGCATAGCGGAACTTCCGCAGCGCCGCCATCGACTCTTTCCCGCGCCGTGCGCGCAGCAAAACCGCCCACACGATCGCCAGAATCAGGCAGATTCCGACAACGATCCGTAAAATTTTCATTTTAGATCACTTCTTGTATTCGATTTA
>CAVFND010000216.1:0-3481 GCA_963623615.1 Oscillibacter sp. ER4
CCTGACGATTCCAATCGTCTCCTATGTTTAACATTAGATATAGTCCGAAATGCATGGTATTTCGTGCTGAATAGTATCATCCAACAGTAGAACTGTTTCCCTATCTGTGCAGATTCTTCCCATCTGATACAATTTGGCCGCTGTCTTATACCACAATAGTAAGGCTGCCAGTGTAGCAATTGATAGTCTTACTTTTCTATATATATTATACTAGTTGGTGCTCACCATCAAGAGGAAAACGAAATTCGCGCTTGCTAATTGTACGCAGATGCTTTAGAATATCTGCGCGAACTTTTTGCTCATGCATGCGTCTATAACTTAGAAAGAAATATTCTTGATAGCAACCCATCAATCAGAAACTCAGGAGGAATCAATCATGAAGAAAATGAAATACATTCTGCTGGTCACCGTGTGTATGACATTGCTTATGACGGGCTGCGCCACCACCACTCAGAAAAGTGCTGCTACGAATACACCGATTGCTACGACCGAGCCGGCTAGTACGACCGAGTCGACAACCGACGCATCAGAGCCCACGGACGGCTGCACTATCTATATTATCTCGGCAGCTTGCTCGGCGTTGCAGTCAACAGAGCAAAATTGTCTTTCCCTGTAGGAAAGGTCGATATGAAAACGCTTTATCCTATGGATATGGAGGAATTTATGCTTACGCATGCTCACTGCTATTTAGCGGCAGGCATTTGCGCTTTCACTTAATAGATGAAGACGATTCAACCTGCGCCAATTCCGCTTATTTCCATTCCCGAAACCTGCCTGATTTGTTCAACTTTTGCCTTGACAAGGGGGAAAAGGGAGACTATAATCTGCCAGTCAAAAACGATGGAGATTTTAGTTATGAAGAAAAAAGGTTTATCTGCCCTGTTCCAGCCGGTGGAGCTCACGCAGGGCGAATGCTGGAAGACGATTTTGGCGTTTTCCTTCCCAATCATTGTTTCGTATTTGCTGCAGCAGGTCTACACGATCAGCGACGCAGCCATCGTCGGCCAGACGTTGACGGCACAGGAGGTCGCGGGCGTCAACGATACGACGTCGCTCATCTTTATTTTTCTGCAATTTGCCTTCGGCGTCAGCGCGGGCTTCTGCGTGGTCACGTCGTGCAATGTCGGCGCGCACAATCCTGCGGGCGTGCGGCGTTCGCTGACGACGCAGATCGTTTTGTCCGCCGTGCTGACGGTGATTCTGACGGTGCTGGCGCTGCTTCTGCTCGACCCGATGCTCGCATGGATCAACGTAACGCCGGATAACGGTGAGGTCTACCGCGCGGCTTACACCTATTGTGCGATCATTTTTGCGGGCATTGGCGCGCAGCTGTTCTATAACTTTATCTGCTCATTTCTGCGCAGCATGGGCGACAGCGTGACGCCGCTGGCGTTTCTGCTGTTCTCCACGGTGCTGAACGTGGGGCTCGACCTGCTCTTTATCATTGTGTTCCGCTGGGGCGTCGCCGGCGCAGCCGTCGCCACGGTGAGCGCGCAGCTCATCAGCACGCTGGGCTGCTTCTTCTATGCATTTTCCAAGTACCCCGAACTGCGCCTGCACAGGGAGGACTGGCAGATCACGCGCCACGATGTGACGCGCCATTTGATCCAAGGCATCCCGCTCGGCCTCCAGTTTTCCGTGCTGGCGATCGGCATCATTGTGGTGCAGAGTATCGTCGTGAAGTTCGACATGCTGAACGGCGTGATGGTCTCCAATGCGGCGCAGAACGGCTTCGGCGCGGCAAACAAGATCAACAACCTCCTGATGACACCGCTCAACGGCCTTGGCTCCGCGATGACGAGCTTTACGGCGCAGAACCTCGGCGCGGGCGACACGAAGCGCATCAAAAAGGGTACGATCCAGTCGCTCATCATCATGCTCATCATGGCGGCGTGCTCCATCCTGATCGGGCTGCTGCTGACGATCAACGGCACGTATCTGCACATCTTCCTCAGCGCCGACAAGGTGACGGCGGAGACGATCCGCTTCGGCAACTCTTACCTTTATGTCGACCTGGCGCTCTATGCGTTCCTCGGCTTCATCTTCGTTTCGCGCAACTGCGTGCAGGGCATCGGCAAGCCGCAGTTCGTGCTTGGCGCGGGGGCCGCCGAGCTGGTGGCGCGCGTGGCGGTGTGCCTGTTGCTGCCCGCGGCGCTCGCGGGCGGCGTGGTCAGCGCGGAGGCGCCGCAGGCCGCGGTCTACGGTCTGTGTGTGGCTGACCCGTTCGCGTGGATGTCGGCCGATGCGGTGCTGTGCATCCCGTTTATCCGCAACATTATGAAAGAGGACTACCGCTACCTGTACAGCGGCAGCGGGCAGGGCCTTGTCAGCAACCAATAAAATAGAAATGTCGTCTGTCAGGGACGGCGTGGCGCAAGTCACGCCGTCCTTTTTTGCCGCTGGTTCGCGGAATCTGAAAATATGTGGCCTCTGTTCGCCATCGGATGGCGGTGAATTTTGGGCACGGATAGGGATTTGACCGGAAAATCAAGGAAAATTCACCGTTTGAACAAGCATGGGGCATGGTTTACCGACGGAAATCGGAAACTTTTTTACAAACGCCTATTGACACGATAGGAATTAAGCGCTAAAATCCCTATCTGCAAGGTAGGCAATTATGAGCAAGGAGGCATGCCGCGTGATGATCTCAACAAAAGGGCGCTACGCTTTGCGGGTCATGCTGGATATGGCCGAGCACGGAGGCAGCGAGTGGCACCGCCTGAGCGATGTCGCGCAGCGCCAGCAGCTCTCTAAAAAATATTTGGAGAGCATCATGGCCGCGCTGAGCCGTGCGGATCTGGTCGAGAGCGCCGTGGGTAAATCGGGCGGCTACCGCCTGACCCGCTCACCGAAGGATTACCCCGTGGGCGAAATCCTGCGGGCGGTGGAGGGCAACCTGTCGCCGATCGCCTGTCAGGCTGAGGACGGCTGCGGCGCTTCCTGCGATTGCGACGCCCGCCCTTTCTGGCAGGGGCTGGAAGACCAGATCAACAGCTATGTCGACAATCATACGCTGGCGCAATTCATGCGGGTCAATGAAAAAACACCGGCCGTCCTGAGCGGCACGGAAAGAAGATAAGGTGGTTCAATATGAGTAAGGCACTTTTAGAGATTCGGAACCTGCACGTGCGGGTCGAGGAAAAAGAGATTCTCCACGGTGTGGATCTGACCGTGGGACAGGACGAGACCCATGTGCTGATGGGCCCGAACGGCACCGGCAAGTCGACGCTCGGCTATGCCGTCACCGGCAATCCCGCTTACAGTGTGACCGAGGGTTCCGTCATTTTTAACGGCGAGGACATCACGGATCTCCCCGTCAACGAACGCGCGAAAAAGGGCATTTTCCTGTCCTTCCAGAACCCGCTGGAGGTCCCAGGCGTGACGCTGAGCGCGTTCATCCGCAGCGCGCTGGAGCAGAAGACCGGCGACCGTCTGCGCCTGTGGGACTTCAAGAAAAAGCTCAAGGAGACCATGGCTCTTC
>CAVFND010000217.1:0-3480 GCA_963623615.1 Oscillibacter sp. ER4
CGGCGATAGCGCGGCTGCGCGCCGCCTCGGGCACGGTGCCGGTGACGGTCATGCAGTGGCCGTCTGCGTCCTCCGCCGTCAGGCTCATCGGCTGACTGGCGCGGATGGTGCAGTTCAATGTGAGCGGCACGAGCCGCGAATTTTCCTTTTCATAGCGCGCGCGGACCTCGGCGAACCAGTCCTCGGGCCATCTTGCGTTTTCGGGCCGCGTGCCGAACATTTCACGCCCGCGCACGCCGCGATAGTACCCCTCGGTAAAGCCGTCGCGCGAGAAAGCGAGGGTGAGCTTTTTCTGCTCGTCCTTTGCCGGCCCTCTATGCTCGCGCAGAAGGCGCGCGTAGATCTCTGTCACGGCGGCGACGTACTCGGGCCGCTTCATACGGCCTTCGATCTTGAGGCACGCGACGCCTAAGTCCATCATCTCCGGCACGAAGGGCGCGAGGTTCGCGTCTTTCAGGCTCAGCGGATGGCTGTCCGCCTTGCCGAAAAAGCCGTAGGGCAGGCGGCAGGGCTGGGCGCACGCGCCGCGGTTGCCGCTGCGCCGCCCGATGACGGCGGACATTTCGCACTGGCCGCTGTAGCACATGCACAGCGCGCCGTGAACGAACGTCTCGATCTCGATGGGGCTGCGAGCGCAAATTTCGGCGATTTCATCGCGCGAAAGCTCGCGCGCGAGCACCGCGCGCGTCATGCCGAGTTTAGCTGCTTCTTTGATGCCCGAGAGCGTGTGCAGGCTCATCTGCGTCGAAGCGTGCAGCGGTACGTCGGGGATGATTTTTTGGAGTGTCGCCAGAACGCCCCAATCCTGCATTAAAATCGCGTCCACACCGCGATCCGACGCGGTGCGTGCGGTCTCTGCAAGGGCGGGGAGCTCGCGGTCGGTGACGAGGGTATTGAGCGTCAGATAGACCTTCACGCCGCGCAGATGGCAATAAGAGACCGCCGCGCGGAATTCCTCGTCAGAGAAGTTCCTCGCGCTGCGGCGCGCGTTGAACGCGCCAAAGCCCATATACACGGCGTCCGCGCCGCTCTGCACGGCGGCGACAAGCGCCTCCTGCCCGCCCGCGGGCGCTAACAGCTCCGTTGTCAAGGCTTACTTTTTCTGCTGCTGGAGCCTGAAGATCTCGCGCTTGAGCTCGCTGACCTCATTCTTGGCTTGGCTAGCCTCGTCGAGGTACTGCTTGAGCTGGCGGCGCAGCGCGTCGCCGGCCTCGCGCTCTTTGAAGAGCTCGTCGGTGATATTCACGGCGGTCAGCACGGCGGCGTCCGTGCGGCCAACCTTGGCAGAATCGAGCAGCTCGCTCATTTTGTCGTTGACGTAGGAGCCGACCTTCTGCATATAAGAGGGGGCTTCCTCGGCGACAAAGGTGTATTCCTCGTCGCAGATGGAGATCGTGATGCGGTTTTCCATGATTTGTGTGCTCCTTTCTATTTCGGCGTTGCACAAAAAAGGGCAAATTCCACCCATATAATCCATAACAGTATAACACGAGAGTGAAAATGTGAAAAGGGGGAAGCAAAAAAATTCATGTTTACGAACGGGAAAATTTCATGTAGAATAATGGAATCGAAAATGCGCGAAAGGAGGCGGGGAACATGGCAGGCTATGTGCTGCATCTGAGCACCGAGGAAAACATCACGCTCTCATCGGCGACGGTCAAGCGGCTGATCGCGGGCGGGAACGGCGACGCGGCGCTGCTGTACCTCGCCATCCTGCACGCGCGCGGCGCGGCGGATTCCGGCAAGCTCGCCCGCGAGCTCAAGTGGGACGAAAGCCGCCTGCGCGCGGCGGAGCAGGCGCTCTACGAGATGAAGCTCGTCGGCGCGCCGGAGAAGAGGGAGGAAGCGCCCCTTCCGCCGCCTCAGCAGCTCAGCGAGCCGCCCGAGTACACGCGCGAGGACATCGCGCGGAAATTGGAGGGCGACGGGCGCTTTGCCTGCCTTTTGCGCGAGGTGGAGCACAAGCTCGGCCCGCTCTCGACCCCGTCGGTCAAGAAGCTGTTGGGGCTGTACGAAAACCTCGGCCTGCCCGCGGATGTGGTCTACACGCTCGTCAACTACTGTATCGCGAAAAAGGAGCAGCAGTTCGGCGAGGGGAGGCTGCCCAACATGCGCGAGATCGAAAAAGAGGGCTACGTCTGGGCGCGCAGGGAGCTCTTTTCCATCGAAAAGGCCAACGAGTACATGAAGCGTGAGCAGTCCCTGCGCGGCAGGTACCCCGAGTACATGGCGGCGCTGCAGATGCAGGGCCGCGCGAGCGCGCCGAGCGAGGAAAAATACCTCTCCGCGTGGGCGGAGATGGGCTTTTCCGCCGATACGGTGTCGGAGGCCTATGACCGGACGATCCTGCACTGCCATGAGTTCCGCTGGCCGTACTGCAACGGCATTTTGAAGCGCTGGCACGAAAAGGGCCTGCACACGCTCGCCGAAGTGAAGGCCGAGAACGCCAGAGAGCAGAGCAAGCCCAAGAAGACCACGACCGACGGCGGCAACGCCTGGATGAAGGAATATTTGAATCAGTAACGAAAGCGGGGGAGAAGGATGTCTTATGACGGGCGGCTGATGCGTCAGGCGCTGGCGCGCTTCGACGAGGACAAGCAGCGCCGCGCGGAGAATTTTCGCGCGCGCGAGCGCGCGGTGTACACCAAGTGCCCGCGCGTCGAGGAGATCGACCGCGAGCTGTCGCACACGATGGCAAAGATCATCGCCTCCGGTCTGCGCCGCGGCGCGGACCCGCGTCCGGCCATCGAGGCGCTGCGGGAGGAAAATCTCAACTTGCAGCAGGAAAGGCGCCTTCTCCTGACGCAGATGGGTTTGCCGAGCGACTATCTCGAGGAGAAGCCCAGGTGCTCGCGCTGCAACGACACGGGCTTTATCGGCAGCGAGGTCTGCTCGTGCCTGCGCGCCTACTACGCCAAGGAGCAGAACAAGGAGCTCTCGGGCCTTTTGGACCTCGGTTCGCAGTGCTTTGAAAATTTCAATTTTGACTACTATTCGTCCGTGCCGGACGAAGATCTCGGCGTGTCGCCGCGGACGAACATGGAGCGCGTGTACGACATCTGTCAGGACTACGCGCACGAGTTTTCGCCAAAAAGCGGCAATCTGCTGCTGACCGGCGGGACGGGGCTGGGGAAAACGTTCCTGTCCGCATCCATCGCGCGCGTCGTGAGCGCGAGCGGCCACAGCGTGGTCTACGACACGGCGGGGCACATCTTCGCCCGCTTTGAAGCGCAGAAGTTCGGCCGCGACGACGGCGAGAACGCCGACACCGCCGTGAGCCGCGCGCTGGGCTGTGACCTGCTGATCCTCGACGACCTCGGCACCGAGCTGATGACGAGCTTTGTCCACAGCGCGATGTATCAGATCGTCAACACGCGCCTCATCACGGGGAAGAAGACCGTCATTTCGACGAACCTGAGCCCCGACGAGCTCGGGCGGCGCTACGGCGCGCCGGTGCTCTCGCGCTTGCAGGGCGAGTAT
>CAVFND010000218.1:0-3479 GCA_963623615.1 Oscillibacter sp. ER4
CTATTGCCCGACAAAAGCCATCGAATACGGCAAAAAGAGCGCCGGCAAGCCGCGCTACCATTTCGAAGAACTGTAAAATTATTTTACTTTACAGATAATCGCCAGAAAGTGAACTTAACACGCCAAACATTCCTTCTCGCGACGTGATCTTTCCCAACGAATCTGATACGTCGTGCTTCATCAAAAACGCCGTCACCGCGCCGAACATTTCAATCGGTGACTACACGTATTACGACGACGCCGTCGACCCCACGGGCTTTGAAAAGAGCAACGTGCTCTTCAACTACCCTGAGTTCGGCGATCACCTCATCATCGGCAAATTCTGCATGATCGCGCAGGGGATAAAGTTCATCATGGGCCCTGCAAACCACCGCATCACGAGCGTGACAGCGTACCCGTTCAACGTCTTTGGCGGCGCGTGGACGGAGAACACCCCGCCGCATATGGATCAGCTTCCGCACAAAGGCGACACCGTCCTCGGCAGCGATGTCTGGATCGGACGCGAGAGCGTCATCATGCCGGGCGTCAAGATCGGAAACGGCGCGATCGTTGCGGCCTATTCCGTCGTCGTCAAGGACGTGCCCGCCTACACGGTCTACGGCGGCAATCCCACAAAATTCATCAAAAACCGCTTCGACGACGAGCTCAAGGGCCTCCTGCTGCGCTGGAAGTGGTGGGACTTACCGCCCGAGGAGCTTGTCGACGTGCTGCCGCTTCTGTGCGATGAAGCCCTTGAAAAGGTCAAGCAGGCGATTCTGGCGAGAGTGAAAGCGTAATTGCAGAAATAGAAAGAGGGGCGAGGCGCCATGCTCAAACAGCTCAAATACTTTCAGTCCGTCGTGCGGCTCGGGAGCTTTTCCGCTGCGGCGGAGGAAAACTTCATCTCGCAGTCTGCCATCTCCCAGCAGGTGCAGTCTTTAGAGCGCGAGCTGGGCTTTGCGCTGCTCGTGCGCAAAAACCGTTCGTTTTCGCTCACGCCCGCGGGTGAATACTTTTACCGCAAGAGCCTGCTGCTCACGGCGGATTGTGACCGCATGTGCGCCGAGGCGGCGAAGATCGCCAAGGGCGAGGCGGCGAGCTTGAAGATCGGCTACCTGCGAACCTATGCGGGCGGAGAGTTCCACCGCGCGCTCGCGGCCTTTTCGGCGAGGTATCCCGACGTCAGCGTCTCCGTTGAGTATGGCAACCACGGGGAGCTGTGCGACATGCTGAGCGAGGATCAGGTCGAGATCACGCTCAACGATCAGCGCCGCTTGTTTTCCGATGCCTATGAAAACCGAATTCTTGCGACACGCCCCGCCCTGATCGAAGTCTCCGTCCACAGCCCGATCGCGCAGATGGAGGCGGTCGCACCGGCAGAGCTCAAGAATTTTCCCTGCATTCTGATCGCCTCGCCGCCGCAGCGGGAGACCGAGCAGGAATTCAGCCGCATTGTGCTCGGCTTTCCGAGCGAATTCCTGTATGCCGAAAATCTGGAGGAGGCGCGCCTTTTAGTCGCGGGCGGCAGGGGCTTTCTGCCGCTGGAGAGCGGCGAAAGGCAGGCGGCCGAACCGCTCGCCCGTGTGCCGCTCGTGCGGAACGGCGAACCGCTCCTGCGCACATACTGCGCATTCTGGAAAAAAGAAAACGCGAACCCCTACGTGCCGGAATTCGCGCGGCTGCTGAAGGAACAATTTGATACCTGACCAATGTAAGGAAGGCGGAGCCGACGGCTCCGCCTTTTTTCATATCAGTTTTCCTTATGCGAAAGCCTCAAAACAAAAATTGATACCCGCGTCGCGGCAGTTTACAATGGAAGCATCAACAAAAGACATGCGCCGCTTTTGGCGCGAAGCGATAAGAAAGGAGCGAAACAATGGCAGCATTGATCGCGTTTTACTCCCGCGCGGGAGAAAATTACTTCGGCGGCGCGTACCGCCGTATTTCCGTCGGCAACACGGAGCGGGCGGCGGAAATGCTCGCGGACCTGACCGGCGGCGAGCTCTATAAGATCGAGCAGGCCGAGCCGTATTCCGACAACTATCAGCAGTGCATCGCCGAGGCGCAGCAGGACCTGCGCGCAAAGGCCCGCCCCGCGGTGCTGGACCTGCCCGACGACCTCGACGCCTACGATGAGGTTTACCTCGGCTATCCCAACTACTGGGGCACGATGCCGATGGCGGTCTACACCTTCCTCGAGCACTACGACTTCACGGGTAAGACCATCCACCCCTTCTGCACGCACGAGGGCAGCGGCCTTTCCCACACGGTGCAGGACATTCAGAAAGCAGCCCCCGGCAAGGGCCTCGCCATCCATGGCAGCCATGTTGCAGAGGGGAAGAGCGCGCTTGCGCAGTGGGTCGAGGAGGTCGCAAAATGAAAAAGCTCCTGATCGTTTACTACTCCTGGTCGTGCGGCAATACCGAGCGCATCGCAAAGGCATTGCAGGGCGTCGCGGGCGGCGAGCTTGTGAAACTCGACACCGCCGTGCCGTATTCCGGCAGCTATAACGATGTGGTCGATCAGGGCCAGCGCGAGGTGAACGCGGGCTTTGAGCCGGAGCTCAAGCCGCTCTCCGTCAACGTCGCCGACTACGACGTCATCGCCGTCGGCACGCCGACGTGGTGGTACACGATGGCTCCTGCCGTGAAGACGTTCCTACACGGGCAGGACTTTTCTGGCAAGACCGTTGTGCCGTTTATAACGAACGGCGGCTGGCCAGGCCGCGTCATCAAGGATATGAAGGCCGCCTGCCCCGGTGCGGACTTCGCCTGCGACATGCAGGTGAAATTCGACTCGAACGGCGGCGACCATCTGGAAACGCCGGAGGCAAAGATCAACGCCTGGGCGCAGAGCGTCAAGGCGCTGCTGTAAGGAGAAAAATGATGAAAGACGTCATGTTATGGGCCGGTGCCGGACAGATCGGCATGGCCATCGCCCGCCGCATGGGCGCGGGCATGAAGATCGTCGTCGGCGACAAAAAGCTCGCGAATGCACAGGCCATCGCCCAAACGATGAACGAGGCGGGCTTCGATGTCACGCCCGTTGAGATGGATCTGTCGAGCCGCGAGTCTATTAAAGCCCTTATCGCCGAGGGACAGAAGTACGGCGAGATCAAGATGCTCGTCAACGCCGCGGGCGTGTCGCCCAGTCAGGCGCCCATCGAGGCGATTTTGAAGGTCGACCTCTACGGCACGGCGGTGCTGTTGGAAGAGGCCGGCAAGGTCATTGCCCGCGGCGGCGTAGGAGTGACGATCTCAAGTCAATCCGGCTGGCGCATGCCCGCCCTGACGGCGGAGCAGGATGAAAAGCTCGCCACCACGCCGACGGAAGAGCTGCTGTCGCTCGACTTTTTGCAGCCAGAGAACATCCGCGACACGCTGCACGCCTATCAGATGGCGAAGCGCTGCAACGAAAAGCGGGTCATGGCGCAGGCGGTCGAATGGGGCAAGCGCGGCGCGCGCCTCAACGACATCGCCCCCGGCATCATCGTCACGCCG
>CAVFND010000219.1:0-3474 GCA_963623615.1 Oscillibacter sp. ER4
CCCTTTATTGAATCGCTTCGGCCTCGATGTTCAATGTGTGTTTTGCTCATCTCTATTTGCTTATTGTATCACAGCGTGCCACCCGCTGCCAAGCGTTTTGCGCTCACCCGAGGTTTTTCCGCAGGAATGTGCGCGCATTTTCAAAGAAAATGCCGTCCGCGTCCTGCTGTGATACGCCGCGCGAAAGCAGATACTCATAAACGTCCGCCGCCTTTTCCGGCGAATCGAGGCACGGCGGCAGCGCCGCGCCGTCGAAGTCCGAGCCGAGGACGAGGTTTTTGCGCGCACCGAGGTCGAAAAAGTGCGCCACATGGCGATAGACGTCGTCCAAACTCCTGACCTCTCCCCCATTGCGCAGAAACATTCCATAGTAGTTGAGGCCGATCAGGCAGCCGCGGCGCACCATCTCTTTGATCTGTGCATCCGTCAGGTTTCGTTTATGCGCGCAGACCGCGCGGGCGTTGGAGTGCGTGGCGAGAAACGGCCTTTCCGCCGTCTCGAACACGTCCGCGAGCCCCGCGTCATTCAGGTGCGAGACGTCAATCAAAATGCCGCAGCGCTCCATCTCGCGCACGGCACCGCGGCCAAAGTCTGTCAGGCCGTGGTCCGTCACGTTTCCCGAGCCGAGCTCGTTTTCCCCGTTCCACGTCAGCGTCACGGCGCAGACGCCTTGGCGCTTCAGCTTCCCGATGCGCGACAAATCGCCCGCGAACGCGCTGCCGTTTTCCACGCTCAGAAAGGCCGCGGTCTTGCCCGCCGCCCAAGCGCGTTCCATGTCGGTGACATTGCGGCAGGGCGACACATGATTCGAGAATTTCCGCATCTGGCGGTCGAAATTCGCGCAGGACTCGTCAAAAAAGCGGACGGCCTTCTCCCCGCACAGCTCGTCGGGCACAAACACGGCGAAAAACTGCGCCCAATGGACGTCCTTCGGAATGCTCGTGAGCGACAGCGTGCGCGCAGAATCATCGAGGGTATCGATTATGTTTGAGCCTGCGTACATGCAGTCGGTCAGCGTGTCGCAGTGGAGGTCGATGAGGGCGTAAGGGCGCATGCGGGCACTTCCTTTTCAAAAAAGATCATGCTGCATTATACGCTCTTCCCGCCCGTTTCTCAACCGGCAAAGTTTAAGGAATTCTGACGATTCTTAGCGCACCCTTTACAAAGGTGCGGCAACACTGATATACTGGGCATCGAAAGGGGCGAAACGCCATGGACAATATTTCTCAGATCATCTCCCGCTCGCTCGGCGGCTACAGCATCGGCAGCATTCTTTCCGCACTGCTGACATTCCTCATCTGCCTGATCGTCGTGCGGCTCGTGCTCAAGCTCTGCGCGCGGCTGCTCTCGCGCACGAACCGCCTGAATGAACGGCTGCAAAAGGTCATCCTCACGAGCCTCAAAACGCTTCTGTATCTGCTCACCATCATCATCACGGCCGAAGCGCTCGGCATCAACACCTCGTCGCTCACGGCCATCATGTCTGTGCTGACATTGGGCATTACGCTCGCGGCTGAAGACATCCTCGGCAACGTCGCCGGCGGGCTCGTCATCCTCTTCTCGCACCCGTTTTCGCTCGGCGACGAGATCGAAGTCGGCGGCACGACCGGCACGGTGCGCGAAATTTCGCTCACGCACACGAAAATCGAAACGCCGAACGGCCAGATCGTGCTCCAGCCCAACCGCGAGATGTCCAGCTCGAAGATCATCAACTTCACCGTCCTGGGCCGCCGCCGCATCGTCTACAAGGTCACGGCGTCCTACGACGCGCCGACGGACGAGGTAAAGCAGGCCTGCATGGACGCCGTTCTCGCCTTCCCCGCCGTGCTGAAAGAGCCCGCACCGACGGTGTATCTCTCGAATTACGGTGCCAGCTCCATCGAGTACACCATCCGCTGCTGGACAGCGGCAGATGCCTACTGGGACACCTATTTTAAGATGTACGAGCGCCTGCGCGACACCTTTATGAAGCACAACGTGGAGATGACCTACGATCATCTGAACGTCCACGTCGTGCCGGAGAAACCGAATGAAAATTAAAGTCGTCGACCGGACCTACGAGCAGGCGCTTGCCCTGCCGCCGCAGGTGCATAAAAAGCCGAAAAAGCCGTCGCTGCTGTTCCGGACGGTCCTGCGCGCGGCCTCCGCACCCGACCTTCTATCGACGCATTTCCACTGCGAGAAAGTCGGCATGGAGCAGATCAAAAGCAATGAGCCCCACCTTGTCCTGATGAACCACTCGTGCTTCCTCGACCTTAAGATCGCGGAGGCGGTGCTCTATCCGCGTCCGTTCAACATCGTCTGCACGTCAGACGGCTTTGTCGGCAAGGAGTGGCTGATGCGCAGCGTCGGCTGCATCCCCACGCGCAAGTTCTGCTCGGACGCGACGCTTGTGCGCGATATGCTCTACTGCGTGCGGACGCTCAAAACGTCGGTGCTGCTCTACCCTGAGGCGAGCTACAGCTTCGACGGCACGGCCACGCCGCTGCCGGAGAGCATCGGCAAGTGCGTCAAGGCTCTGAACGTGCCGGTCGTGATGATCCGCACCTACGGCGCGTTCGCGCGCGACCCGCTCTACAACGGGCTGCAAAAGCGGCGCGCGAAGGTCTCGGCGCAGATGAAGTGCCTGCTCTCGTCCGACGATGTTGCGGAGCTGAACGTTGCCGAGATCAACGAGCGCATCTTTTCCGCCTTCCGCTTCGACAATTTCCGCTGGCAGGAGGAAAACGGTGTCTCCGTCAGCGAGCCGTTCCGCGCCGACGGCCTCAACCGCGTGCTCTGCAAGTGCCCGCACTGCCTCGCCGAGGGCAAGATGGAGGGCAAAGGCACATCGCTCATCTGCCGAAGCTGCGGCAAGGAATACCGCTTGACAGAGCTTGGCATGCTGAAGTGCTTGAACGGCGAGGCCGCGTTCACCCACGTGCCGGACTGGTACGCCTGGGAACGGCGGTGCGTGCGCGAGGAGCTGCAAAGCGGCACGTATCAGCTCGACATTCCCGTACAGATCTGCATGATGGTCAACATGCGCGAGATCTGCCGCGTGGGCGAAGGACGACTGCACCACGACGAAAACGGCTTCCGCCTGACCGGCTGCGAGGGAAAGCTGGACTATTTTCAAAAGCCTGAGGCCTCGTACAGCCTGTACGCCGACTATTTCTGGTACGAGATCGGCGATATGCTCTGCATCGGTGACCATAAGGCGCTGTATTACTGCTTCCCGCAGGGCGGCGGGGATGTGGTCGCCAAGACGCGGCTGGCCGCCGAAGAGCTCTATAAGTTAAAGCGCGCCGTTAAGGCGCGGGGATAGTGCAGCGCTGCCGCGCCGCTTCTGTCCCTGCGCCGCGCAGGGGTGCGATTAAGGGGGATATTCTCTTTCCTCGGAAAGAGAATATCCCCCTTTGACCCCCAAGAGAAAGGGATTCCCATTGCAAGCGAGCAGCTCGAAGAGCTGCAATGCTTGCCGATTGCACTGCC
>CAVFND010000220.1:0-3404 GCA_963623615.1 Oscillibacter sp. ER4
TTTCGCATCTCCGTCACATAGTCGGCGGCGTCCAGCAAACGCTGCGACGGCTCCCGCCCCGTCAGCACCACTTCGAGCGTTTCCGGCCTGCGGCGCAGAAAATCGAGCAGCGCTGTCTCTTCGATCAAGCCGTGGTTGCAGGCGGCGGCCGCCTCGTCGAGCACGAGCAAATCGACGCCGTCCGCGCTCTTTCGCATCACGTCCCCCAGCAGCGCGGAATAGGCCTGCCGCGCCGCCGCTTTCGTCTGATCGTCCATCGACTTGAAAAAGCCGAAGTTCTGCCCGCAGCACGCGACCTCGACATTCGGCAGCGCGCGGAGAATGTTCAGTTCGGACGAACTGCCGTCTTTCAAAAACTGCGCGAAGAGCACGCGCTTTCCCGCGCCTGCCGCGCGGACGCTCAGTCCGACCGCCGCGGTCGTCTTGCCCTTGCCGTCGCCGCAGTACAGGTGAATCAGGCCCCGCATGCTCACACCTTCCGATTCAAAATGCGGTAGATGAGCGGCATATCGAGCCCCGCGCGCACCGCGTCCGCCAGCAGATCGTACTGCCGCTCCTTGTAGGCCTTCGCGTCAAAGGTGCCGAGTGCTGTAAAGGGAACGCCCTTTTTCGCGCACAGCGCCTTTAAGATCGTGTCGGCGACCTCCTGCTCATCAAAGATGCCGTGAACATAGCTGCCGTAGACGCTGCCCGCGCTGATGAGCGCGCCGCGCGTTTCTCCGCTACGGCCCATGTGGATCTCGTAGCCCGCGCAGCGCTTGCCATTCAGGCCGGAAAGCAGCCCCTCGACGCCGGAGAAGACGCCGCGCGTCTGCGTCTGCACCTTTTCGCCCCGAAACACCGTCTCGAGCGGCAGAAGGCCCATGCCGTCGATTTCCGTCACGCCCGCGGCCTCGACCCGCCCTGGGTCGGAAATGTGCCGCCCCAGCATCTGATAGCCACCGCAGACGCCGAAGATCAGCGTGCCGCCGCTCGCGGCCTTTTTAATCGATGCCTCCAGTCCGCTCTGGCGGAGCCATTGCAGGTCCGCGATCGTACTCTTCGTGCCGGGGACCACGATCATGTCCGGCGCGCGCAGATCGCGCGCCCGCTCCACATAACGGAGCGAGACGTTTTCGTAGCGCTCAAACGGCGAAAAGTCCGTAAAGTTCGAGATACGCGGCAGACGGATGACCGCAATGTCGATGAGCCGCGGCTCCCTGTCGCGCCCGAAGCGCTCGCTCAGGCTGTCCTCGTCGTCGATATCGACATGGAGGTACGGCACGACGCCCGCCACGGGAACGCCGCAGAGCTCCTCAAGCGTTTTGAGTCCCGGCTCTAAAATCGCGCGGTCGCCGCGGAATTTGTTCACGACGACGCCCTTGATGCGCTTTCTGTCCTCTTCGCTTTGCAGCGCGACCGTGCCGTAGAGCTGGGCGAACACGCCGCCGCGGTCGATGTCGCCCACCAGCAGCACCGGCGCGTCCACCATGCGCGCAAGGCCCATGTTGACGATGTCGTTTTCCTGCAAGTTGATCTCCGCGGGGCTGCCCGCGCCCTCGATGACGATGACGTCATACTCGCGCGCGAGGCTCTCGTAGGCCTCCATCACCGCTGGGACGAAGTCGCGCTTTCTGCGGTAGTATTCCATCGCGGGCATGTTGCCCTGCACGCGGCCGTTCACGATGACCTGACTGCCGACGTCAGTTGTCGGCTTCAATAAAATCGGATTCATGCGCACGTCGGGCTCGATGCCCGCGGCCTCGGCCTGCACCACCTGCGCGCGCCCCATCTCACCGCCGTCTTTCGTGATGAACGAGTTGAGCGCCATGTTCTGGCTCTTGAACGGGGCGACGTGGCAGCCGTCCCGCTTCAAAATGCGGCAGAGCCCCGCAGCCAGCAGGCTTTTGCCCGCGTTAGACATCGTGCCCTGGATCATGATGTTTTTTGCCATGCGCTCACTCCTTTCCCACTTCTTTGATCGCCGCGATGAGCTGTTCATTTTCCTCGTGCCGCCGGACCGCAACGCGGTACCAGCCGGACGTCAGCCCTTCAAAATTCGCGCAGTCGCGGATCGCAACGCCGCGCACTCGCAGCTTTTCCGTCAAGCCCGCCTCGCCGCGAAACAGAATATAATTCACCTGCGACGGGCACACCCAGAAGCCAAGCTCTTGCAGCTGCGCTTCGAGCCATGGGCGTTCCGCGCGGATGATCGCGCGGTTTTTCTCCAAAAACTCCGCATCGCCCAGCGCGGCGACGCCCGCCGCCTGCGCAAGCGTCGAGACGTTCCACGGCGGCACTGCCACCGACATCTTCCGCAGCAGCGCTTCGTCCGCGCTCAAGCCGTAGCCCAGCCGCAGCCCCGCCATGCCAAAGCTCTTCGTAAAGGCCTTGAGGATAAAAAGCTGCGGGAAGGCTCGCAGAAATGGTCTCAGATCAACACCGCCGTCCGACAGGCTCAAAAAGCACTCGTCGACAAAAAGCGCAATGTTTTTCTCGCGGCAGATGCGCAGAACCTCTTTCAGCAAATCGCCCGCAATGAGCCGCCCCGTCGGATTGTTGGGGCTGCAGAGGAACAGTGCGTCGAGCCCCTCGCGCGCAAGAACGGGCAAAAAGTTCTCCCGCAAGTCAAAGTGTTCCTCTTGCTTGAGCGCAAAGCGCACGACCTCGCAGCCCGTCCGCTGCAAGGCGAGCGAATACTCCAAAAATGTTGGCGCAAGCTCCATCGCGCGCTTAGGCCGCACGGCCCCGCAGTAGGCGTAGATGAGCTCGGACGCGCCATTGCCGCAGAGGATAAAATCTTTCGGCACGCCCTCGTATTCCGAGATCGTCTGCACAAGCTCCCGGCAGTAGGGGTCAGGATAGCGGTAGAGCTCGGGCAGCGCGCGTTCGATCGCGTCGGTCACACTTCTCGGCGTGCCGAGCGGGCTCACGTTCGCCGAAAAGTCGAGCGCAATGCCGCCGTATGTATCTCCGCCGTGGCGGTTTTCCGTTTGATAAAGCATTCTCTTCCCTCACAGCGAAAAAATCAGCAGACGGAGCGCACAGCCGAGCAGCAGCGCCAGAAGCGTCGTGCCATACATCAGCCGGCAGGCGCGCGGGATATCCTCATGCTCGATCTGCCGCAGCGCGTCGCCGATGTGCTCCTTTTTGTGCAGCACGCCGTGGTACCACGCGTCGCCCGCGAGGCGCACATCCAAAAGCCCCGCACAGGCCGACTCTGTCTGCGCGGAGTTCGGGCTCGCGTGCTTATAGCGGTCGCGGCGGAAAATTTTCCAGCCATTTTTGATATCCATGCGCAGAAGTCCGCCCGCCGCGAGCATCAGCAGCGCGGAGAGGCGCGCGGGCAGGTAATTGGCGATATCGTCCGCCTTCGCGGACACAAGGCCGATGTCCTTGTACGGCGGCTCAACGTAACCGAGCAT
>CAVFND010000221.1:0-3403 GCA_963623615.1 Oscillibacter sp. ER4
TCCATCGCCGTGAACGGGCGCGGGTGGCCGACGTGCAGGCCCGCGGCGGAGGGGTACGGAAATTCGATGAGGCCGTAGAACTTGGGGCGCTTGTCCCCCGTCGCGGCGGCGTAGGGCTTTACCTGCTCCCAATTGTCCTGCCATTTCTTCTCAATGGCTGCGAAATCGTACTTCATGGATCTTCTCCTTTATGTAAAATAGTGTTTTGATGCAAAGAAAAAGTCCCTGACCGTTCAAAACGGTCAGGGACGTAACGAACACATTACGCGATACCACCCTGATTCAGCGTGCAGTTCCCTGCATGCCCTCAGCGGCTTCATAGCCTTGCCCGTAACGGGGGCGGACCGTCCCGTCCTTTCAGACAGGCTGCTCGGGAGTGAGTCATTCACGCGCGCTTCCCCGCCGGCTTGCACCGTCCGCCGGCTCTCTCAGGGCGGAAATCGCGCGTCTTTATGCTCCGTCATCGCGTTTTGCATAAATTCAGTATGATTATTTTAGGCGTTTTGTCCCGCCTTGTCAAGCGTTATTTTTCCTCGGCGTGGGGCAGCACGGCGCTCAGGTCGACTTCCTCACCGTCGGCCCACAGGTGCTCGAGAGAATAGAACTTGCGCGCCTCGTCGTTGAAGACGTGGACGACGACGCAGCCGTAGTCGAGCAGCACCCACGTGCCGCCGCGATAGCCCTCGCGGTGCAGCGGCTCCTCGCCCTTTTCGGTCAGTTCCTTTTCCACCGCGTCGCACAGCGCGTTGATCTGCGTGTTGGACGTACCGGTGCAGATGACAAAGTACTCTGCGAGCGTCGTGATCTTGTCGATGCGGATGAGTCTGATCTCCTTGCCCTTTTTGCTGTCAAGCGCCTTGACGGCGATCTCGGCCAATTCTCTGGAAGGTAACATAGGGGTCTCCTTTTCTTATTTTGAGTTTTTGATTATTCTTATTCTTTTACATTACGGGCGCAGCCATTCCGGCATTTCGTCGCTACCGGCCGTGCCGCTGTTATCTCCGGTCGTACCGCTCTCGCCCGTGCCGGGGTCTGTCGGCGTCACGGGGGCGACGGGCGTGGTGGGCTCGCTCGGCGTAGTCGTGCCGCTGTTATCGCCCGTGCTGCCCGGATCGATGGTCGTATTGCCGTTATTGTCTCCGGTGTTGCCGGGGTCGACCGTTGTGCCGCTGTTGTCGCCGGTATTGCCGGGATCGACCGTTGTGCCGCTGTTGTCGCCGGTATTGTCGGGATCGGTCGCCGTGTTGTTGTCGCTTGTGTCACCGGTCTGGCTGTTGTTTGTCGTTGAGCCGGAGCTCTGATGCGGCTGGGCAGCCTTGCTGTCCTCCACATGGCCCGTGGACGAGGACACCGAGCCGTCCGCGTTGACGGACATGATGTCAAGGTCGCTCATCGTGAACTTCTCGACAAACGGGCTGAGCTCGTTGTTGACGAGGTCCAGCAGCTCCTGCGCGTTCGGCGTTACATAAGACTGCATGTTGTGGTACACGCGGCTGTAGCACGACCTGTTCGTGTTCGGCATCGTGACAAAGTTGACGTTCTCGATCTTGAGCCCGCCCATGACGGCCTGCGAGCCGAACCAGAGCATTTCCTCAAACGTCAGGTCAGAGGTCACGTTGTTTTTCACCACGCGGGCGAAATCGCCGATCTTCGTCACGTTCTTGAGCTGCAGCAGCTGCTCGATCATCGCCTTTAGAAGCGACTGCTGCGTCTTGATGCGGCCAAGGTCACCGTCGGCGTAGCCGTAGCGCGAGTCGGTGTCGTGGCGGTAGCGCAGCACCTGCATCACGTCGCTGCCGCTGAGAAGGCGGTAGCCCTTTGTCTGGTGGATGTGCAGGTCCTGATAGGGGTCGTCGTAGTTCATGTTGCGCGGCACATCGTAATAGACGCCGCCCATGGCCTCCACGATCTCGCCGACGGCATCCCACTCGACAACGACCTGATAGTCCGGCTCAAAGCCGACGAGCTGGGAAATCTCCTTGTAAAGCGCCTTGATGCCCTTTTCGCCCCCGCCGTAGTAGTTGTAGACGGAGTTGATGCGCTTGATATCCCAGGGCACATTGACCATCGTGTCGCGCGGGATGGACATGACGGTCGCCTTCTGGTTCGTCACGTCGTAGCTCGCGAGCAGGATCGTGTCGGTGTTGCCGCCGCCGCCCGTGTCGCGGCCGAGAATCAGCACGGTGTAAAAGTCCTTGCTCTTGCGCTCGCCGCTTGCCTTCGGGCGCACGCCGTCGCCGTAGTCGATGCCGTCGGTCTGCTCGGTGTCGTTATTCTTGCTGTCGCTGTCCTTGCTCGGCAGCTGCGGCGCGCGAATTTTCAGCAGATAGCTGCCGCCGGCGACCACGCCGCACAGCAGCGCGATGAGCAGCACCTTGGCAAAGAGCCGTCCCGGGTGGGAAAACGTCTCCTTGACCTGCTCCCAGGCCTCGTCGCAGTTGCGCTCAAAAAAGCCCTCTTTCCGGTGCGTGTGCCGCCCCTCGTAATAGGGGTCTTCCCTGTCTCTCTCGTAAATCTCTCTCTGATCACTCATGGGTATGTCCTCTCAGATACTCCAGCGCTTCCAGCGTGTTGTGATGAATGGGGCTGCCCATCTGCTCCATTTCCTCCACGGTCATGGCAAGGCCCATTGCAAGGCCTTTGTCCAAATTCTCCCACACGACCTTGCGGAGGTCGTCCACACCGTCAAAGTCGCGGCTCGGCTCGATGTAGTCGGCAAGGTAGATGACCTTTTCAAGTAACGTCATATCTGCCTTGCCCGTCGTGTGCCACAGGATCGCGTTGTAAATTTCATCGTCCGCGCCGTACACATCGCGCGCGAGCGCCGCGCCGGTCTTGGCGTGCAGCAGCTTGAGCGCTTTCTGCTCCAGCTCGTCGAGCTCGATGTGGTAGTGCTCGCACATCGCGAGCTGCTCTTCCATCGAAAGGCGCTTGGTCGAGTCGTGCAGGAGCGCGGCAAAGCGCGCCTTGTGCACGTCCGCGCCGTACTTTTCCGCGAGCGCCTTGGCCGTCTGCTCGGTGCCGAGCACGTGCGGGATGCGCTTGGCCTTGAGGTAGGAGAGCGCGATGGGTCTCAGTTCCTCTAAGGTTAGACGTTTCAAATCGAGATTTGTTCCATAAAGATGCTTGCGATAAACATATCCCAGCACCGCGGGAGCAAGAAGCCCGTCCGTCTCCCCCTTCGGGATGCGCTCGCGCAGCTCCGTCGACGAGACGTCGACAAGGTTCGGCAGCGTCATCGTCACGATGCGGCTCTCGGGAAACTTCTTCCCCAGAAATTCCCGCTGCGGGGCGAAAAGCTCCTCGCCGTCCTTTTCCGTGCGGCCAAAGGCGCATAGGCCCGCGTACTGCATGATCTCGTCCGGCTTGTACCAGTACTGGAACGTCAAAAACATGTCCGTTC
>CAVFND010000222.1:0-3382 GCA_963623615.1 Oscillibacter sp. ER4
GACAGAACTTGCGAAAATGATTGCGGGGTCTCAGAACGCAGAAACAAAACCATAAACAGAAGGCATCGTAATGTATCATTTCCGGCCCTGTTATACAGTTTGTGAATGATAAACCAAAATGGATTTTTAAAACTCTAAGCGGATGGATAATCTGGGGGCAGCGGCTCGGGAAAATGCACCCCCTAAGCGAGAATGCACCCCACTTGATAACAAACTGCACCCCCTTACTCGGTTTCTATTAAAATTAGCGTTCTTAGCCAGTGAAAAGCCGCATTTCAGTTCATTGCCGAAATGCGGCTTTTTCGTTGATTGGGCCTTCATGGCGATATTCCTCAAGGCGAACAAGGAAAGTTTCTGAAAGAAAAACATTGACATCCTTTTTCCTCTATGATAAATTTTATCCGTTCTTTTTGAACGCCTGTGCATATGCACGTCTTGACCATCCTTCTTACGAAGGATCGAGGCTACACGGACGGCCGGGTCAAATGCCGAAAACCCGTCGAAGAGCCGGGGACCGCACCGCGGGTGCGGGTTGGCAACTTTGTTGCCTTATTGATTGGGCGGAAGAGCTCAAGTTTTTAAGTTGCTTACTGCGTTTTGCGCACACAGCTTGTAAACGGATCAATAAGAGTGATAAACGGACTGCATGCACGGTTCTCCGGTCGATGCGGAAAAGGGAACTCTCTCTAAATTGATGTTTCAAGCCACAGACGCAAACGCGCCCGTGGCTTTTTTGATTCTTCCTCCGATCTATAAACTACAAAGGAGAAGACGAATCATGAAGAAAAGAATGGCAAGTGTGCTGCTGGCGGTATCCCTGTTGCTATCCGCGACCGCCTGCGGCAAGCAGAATGCCGAGGATACCTTGCAGACCGAGACTGATGCCGCGCAGGCCTACCTCGACAAGGTGGACGTGGACTATTCCTATGACCTGGCGGTGAAGCTGGAGGACATTCGCAGCAACGAGAAGCTCGGCTACCGCACGGCGGGCTCTGAGGCGGAGATCGCCACCGGCGATATGCTCAAGGAAGAGATGGAGCGCATCGGCTTGCAAAATGTCACCAAGGACGAATTTACGCTGGATACCTGGACATTCACCGGAGCGCAGCTCAGCTTTACGGACAGCACCGGCGAGGTGCAGACGGCGGAGCTTGGCGGCTACCAGACGGACTTTGTGACCGACGGTGCCGAAGTCTATACGGTCATCGACGGCGGCCGGGGCACCGAAGCGGACCTTGCCGGACTGGATGTGACCGGGAAGCTGGTGCTGGTGGACATCGACCAGCGTGCCGACTGGTGGATCAACTACCCCGCCTATGAAGCGCACCTTGCCGGCGCGGCAGCCGTGATCGCCGTGCAGAACGGCGGCTATGGCGAGGTGAGCGACGATGCGCTGAACGCACAGGACGTCTGCGGTCCTGCCGACGCGCCCGCCTTTTCGATGAGCCGCACGGACGCGGAACTCCTCAAGGCCGCGATGGATGAGAACGGCGAAGCCGCCGTCACGCTGGACGCGGACAGCCGTGTCGGCAAGGACGGCACGTCGTACAATATTGTCGGCGTGATCCCCGGCCGCGACACGGAAAGCGTGGTGCTGATGAGCGCCCACTACGATTCCTACTTTGCCGGCTTCCAGGACGATAACGCCGCCATCGCTCTGATGATGGGTATTGCCAAGGGATTGATCGACAGCGGCTATCAGCCCGAAAAGACGCTGGTGTTCTGCGCCATGGCGGCGGAAGAGTGGGGCGTGAGCGACACGCGCTACGACTGGTCCACCGGCGCTTACAACCAGATCTTCCGCGTCCATCCCGAGTGGGTGGGCAAGGTGATCGCGGATATCAACTTTGAGCTTCCCGCGATGAATGAGGGAACGTCGGATCAGATCCGCACCTCTTACGAACTCAAGACCTTTGTGGATGAATTCAAGTCCGACGTGCCGCAGGTCGACGGTGTGTTCCCTGATGGCATCGAGATCATCGTGCCGACACAGACGTGGTCGGATGACTTCTCCCTGTCCATCGCCGGTGTGCCGTCCAGCGTGACGGCGCTGCGCGGCGGCTTTGCCAAGACGCACTATCACAGCCAGTTTGACAATCAGGATACCTACAGCCGCGAGGCGTTCCTGTTCCACCACAACATGTACGGCCTGCTGATGCTGGCCTACGACCACTGCGCAGTTTCTCCGCTCGACTTCACCACCCGCTTAAATGCCCTGCGGGAGTCCATGGACGATACGGTCATGACGGCAGAGCAGATCAGTGCGCTGAACGCTGCATTGGACGAGGCAGAGACCGCAGCAGGCACGGCTTGGGCCAAGGTTTCCGAAGCGAACGCCGCATATCAGCAGGCGCTGGACGCGGGCGACACGGCCAAGGCGGACGAGCTGCTTGACGAGACCCGAGAGATGAACGCGAACGTCCTTGCCGCCTTCAAGTTTGCAGAGGACTCCTTTGTGCGACTGACGTGGGAGGATTCTTCCATCTTCCCCCACGAGCACAGCCAGAATAACCTGCTGGCGCTGCAGGGCGCGGTGGAGGCTCTCAAGCAGGGCGACAGCGCTGCAGCGCTGGACGAGTACCTGCTTGGCGTGGACAACAACTGGTACGCCTACGATTGGAGCCGCGGAACATTCGGCCATTTCACGGACTATGTGCTCAACCAGAGCACAGACCGTCTGATGTGGGGCGCGGGCCGCGTGCAGGGTCACGAAGACCTCTTTGATGTAATCCGCTCGGTTCAGGCAAAGACTGACGACAGCTCTGCGGATTATACGGCTGAGCTCGAGCGTCTGAATCAGGCGATCGAAACGCAGACAAATATGCTGGACGAGCAGGTCACTCACGAAGTGGATGCTTTGAAGGAATTGACCGCGCTTTTGACGGGGCTTGCGGCTTGAAGCCAAACACTTGAAACGCAAAAACGGGACACCTGTGGTGTCCCGTTTTTGCATCGAAAGACTGAAAAGAAGTTGATAATAAGTAGGATTCCTATCTTGGAGATTTCGCTCGCCGCAGATGACTTGCCGGAAAGGCAGAAAGCCTTTGCAACTACTGATGATCGGCGGTTTTATTTGATCGGCTCCTCTCCGCGGTGCAGATCGTTCCAATCGCTGACGAACTCGTCGGCGCTCCAGTCGATGTCGTCGTTTTCAGAGTGTGTGATGAGGCCGTCGGCTGCGGCGGCGATGGCGGCGGCTTCGCTGCGGGGAAGGGAAGAGAGGTATCTGACGCGGATGTCGCTGATGAGCTCCCAGTAGGCGGCGCGGGCAAAGGTGTCGATATTCGCGGCCTTGATGCCGAGAAGACCGACGAGCGGCTCCTGCTCGTGAGCGTCGTACTGGTCTTGGATCGTCTCAAAAATATCGTCCGCGTCGCCGCCG
>CAVFND010000223.1:0-3331 GCA_963623615.1 Oscillibacter sp. ER4
ACCAGGCGCTGTGCGCCTTCGCCGCGGGCGTCTACATGGCCGCGATGGGCGAAAAGGGCATGAAGCAGTGCGCGCGCCTCTGCATCTCGAAGGCGCACTATTTCGCCTCCGAGCTTGAAAAGATCGGCTGCACCATGAAGTACAAGGGCGAATTCTTCCACGAATTCGTCACCGAGGTCGAATGTCCCAACTGCCGCAAGAAGATCCTCGACGCGCTCGAAGCAGAGGGCATCCTCGGCGGCGCAGAGGTCGAGGGCGGCATCCTCTGGTGCGTGACAGAGCTCGTCTCCAAGGCGCAGCTCGACAAAGCCGTTGCCATCGTGAAGGAGGTGCTATGAAATGAAGCTCATTTTTGAACTTGGCGTCGAAGGCCGCGGCATGACCCTCATGCCGGAGTGCGACGTCCCCGAATATCAGCTCCCCGAAGAGCGCAGCGAGGCGCTGCACCTGCCCCATGTGAGCGAAAACGAGCTCACCCGCCACTACACCGCCCTTTGCAAGCGCATCCACGGCGTAAACGACGGCTTCTATCCCCTTGGCTCGTGCACGATGAAGTACAATCCCAAGATTGACGAGGACATGGCGGCGCTGCCGGGCTTCACCCAGCTCCACCCGCTCCAGAGCATCGAGACCGCGCAGGGCGCGCTCGAGGCGCTGCATACGTTAGGCTCTGAGCTTGGCGAGGTCTTCGGCATGGACGCTGTGACGTTCCAGCCCGCAGCGGGCGCGCACGGCGAGTTCACCGGCGTTCTGCTCATCAAGGCGTACCACACCGACCGCGGCGATACCGCGCGCACGAAGATCATCGTGCCCGACTCCGCCCACGGCACGAACCCCGCGACCGCCGCGATGTGCGGCTTCCAGGTCATCAACATCCCGTCCGGCGCGGACGGCTGCGTCGATCTCGACGCGCTGCGCGCCGCCGTCGGCCCCGACACCGCGGGATTGATGCTGACGAACCCCAACACCGTCGGTATTTTCGACAAGAACATCCTCGAGATCACGAAGATCGTCCACGACGCGGGCGGCCTGTGCTATTACGACGGCGCGAATCTTAACGCCGTCATGGGCGTCGTCCGCCCCGGCGATATGGGCTTTGACTGCATCCACTCGAACCTGCACAAGACCTTCGCCACCCCGCACGGCGGCGGCGGTCCCGGCGCAGGCGCGGTCGGCTGCAAGGAATTTCTCAAAAAGTACATGCCCGGCCCGCTGGTCGTTGAAAAGGACGGCAAGTATGGCTTCGAGTATCCCGAAAAGTCCATCGGCCGCGTGAAGATGTTCTATGGCAACTTCGACGTCGTCGTGCGCGCGCTGACTTACGTGCTCACGCTCGGCAAGTCCGGCATCCGCGAGGCGGCGATGAACGCCGTGCTGAACGCGAACTACATGCGCGCAAAGCTCAAGGACACCTTCACCATGGCCTATGATGAGATCTGCATGCACGAGTTCGTCATGTCGCTCGTCGATCTCCACAAGGAGACGGGCGTCTCCGCGCTCGACCTTGCCAAGGGCATGCTCGACTTCGGCCTGCACCCGCCCACGATGTACTTCCCGCTCATCGTCCACGAGGCGCTGATGATCGAGCCCTGCGAGACCGAGAGCAAGGAGACCATGGACGAGGTCTGCGACATCTACTGTAAGCTCTTTGAACTCGCGCACTCCGATCCCGAGGCGCTTCACACCGCTCCCCACTCCACGCCCGTCCGCCGTCTCGACGAGGTCGGCGCGGCGCGCAACATGGTTTTACGTTATCAGTTTGCATGATCCGGAAATTACAGTATTTTATCGGTGCCTGCACCGACCCGCACCGCAATCTGGCGCTTGAAGAGTATCTGACCGATACCGTCGGCGCGGACACCTGCATTCTCTACCTCTGGCAGAATAAGCACACGGTCGTCATCGGTCGCAACCAGAACGCATGGCAGGAATGCCGCACGACCGAGCTTGAGCGTGACGGCGGGACGCTCGCCCGCCGTCTCTCCGGCGGCGGCGCGGTCTACCACGACCTGGGGAACCTCAACTTCACGTTCTCGCTCCGCACACAGGACTATGACCTGCGCCGCCAGCAGAGCGTGATCGTCGAGGCCTGCCGCTCTCTTGGCATTCCGGCGGAAATTTCGGGCCGGAACGACATTCTGACAAACGGCTGCAAATTCTCCGGCAATTCGTTCTACTCCCACGCGGGCTGCTCGTTCCACAACGGGACGCTGCTCGTGAACGTCGACATGGCGAACCTTGGCAAATACCTCACGCCGTCGAAGACGAAGCTCGAAAGCAAGGGCGTTGCGTCCGTGCGCTCGCGCGTTATCAACCTGACGGAATTGAAGCCCGATCTCACGACCGACGGCATGGCAGAAGCTATGGTCAAGGCACTTGAGACCGTCTACGGTCTCAAGGCGGAGGAACTTCGCGAGGAGAACTTCGACACTGCCGAGATCGAGCGCCGCTACCAGCGCTTCCACAGCTACGACTGGGTGTACGGCAAGAGCCTACCCTGCTCGTTTTCCTGCGCCAAGCGCTTTTCGTGGGGCGAGGTCACAGTCGAGCTCGCCGTCGAAAACGGCTGCGTCGCCGACGCAGCCGTCTGGTCCGACGCGATGGACGCAGAGTTTGCCGCGCCGCTTGCACAGGCGCTGCGTGGCTGCCGCTTCGCCGTCGACGCGCTCTGCGAGCGCGTGCAGTCGGTGGGGGAGTGCTGCGATTACGCGGACGACCTCTGCGCGCTGCTGCGCGAGCAGGACATCTGAACATCCTACCAATCACGCAATGCCGCCGAAAAGTCGGCGGCATTGCTCTCAAAAAGGAACAAAATACTATGGCTCATTATGAACTCATTGTCATCGGCGCGGGCCCCGGCGGCTACGAGGCCGCGCTCCACGCGGCCAAGCTCGGCAAGAAGGTCGCCGTCGTCGAAAAGCGCGAAGCGGGCGGCACCTGCTTAAACCGCGGCTGCATCCCGACGAAAACGCTGCTGCACTCTTCTCAAATTTTCCACGACGCCAAGCACGGCGCGCACGTCGGCGTCCACACCGACGACATCCGCGCCGACATGGCGGAGATTTTCGCCTACAAGCGCGAAATTTCACAAAAGCTGTCCTCCGGCATTGAATCTCTCTTCAAGACCGCGAAGATCGACTTTCTGCGCGGCACGGCGCTCATCACCGCGCCCGGCACGGTCCGCGTGACGGACGCCGAGAACAATACCGCCGACTACACCTGCGACGATATCCTCATCGCCACGGGCTCTGTCCCGTCCCGCCCACCGATTCCCGGCCTTGAGCTCGCGATGACCTCCGACGAGCTGCTTGAGGGCTGCGACCACCTGTAC
>CAVFND010000224.1:0-3321 GCA_963623615.1 Oscillibacter sp. ER4
CTCCTCCCCTTGCCCGCCGAACACGAGATCAGCGCGTTCGACAAGATTGGGGAGCGTCACCAGGTCACGATCTCCAAGATCAACCTCGCCGTCAGCGCCGTTGTCGAAAACGGCTGCATCCAGAGCGCGCGTGTCGCGCTCGGCGCGGTCGCGCCGCACGCCTATCTTGCAGATGACGCCGCGGCGTTCCTTGCGGGAAAGCCGCTCACATCGGAGACCGGCGTCGCCCTCGGCGGCCTGCTCTCTTCTGAGGTTGAGCGCGTCATCGCGGGGCGCGGCTCCATGCCCTACAAGCGCGAAGCCGTCCGCGGCCTTGCGCAGGATGTATTTGCCCGCCTGATCGCGCTGGCGCAGGAGCGCGGCCTATGAAAAAAGAGATCCGCATTGATGAGCTCCGCACCCTGATGCTCGACGCGCTCGCGCTGCGCGGCATCGGCAGCGAGGACGCCGATTTCATCGTCGACGATTTTCTGGACGCCGAGCTCGAGGGACACAAGACCCACGGCGTCTCCAAATTCCTGACCCTCGACATTGGTCTTTCAGGCCGCGAGGGCAGCATCGAAATCGCGAGCCAGACCGGCGGCCACGCCAAGATCGACGGCCACCGCGAGCTCGGCCACATCGCCGCGCGGCGATCTGCCGCGCTCAGCGTAAAGCTCGCCAAGGAGCACGGCGTCGGCCTCGTCGCGCTGACCAATGTCAGCCGCTACGCCCGCCTGGTCCCCTATTCCCGCCTGATCGCCGAGCGCGGCTGCATCGGCATCGTCACGAACAACGGCGGTCCAGCGCACGTGGTGCCGTTTGGCGGCAGCACGCCGATGTTCGGCACAAATCCGCTTTCCTTCGGCTTCCCGCAGGGCGAAAAGCCGCCCCTCATCTTCGACTTTGCCACCGCGCAGGGCGTGTGGGGCGAGCTGCGGCAGGCCATCGTCGAGGAGCGTCCCCTCCCCGAGAGGACTTTTCTCGATACTGCCGGTGCTTTCACCACCGATCCCCAGCGTGTGCAGGGCGTGCTCCCCTTTGGCGGGGCACGCGGCGCAGCGCTGTGCATGGCGCTCGAAATTCTGACCGGCGCGTTCGTCGGCGCAAAGATGGGCGGCGAGATTCACGACGAATACGACCTCGGCTACCTGTTCTGCGCCCTGTCCCCGGAGATGTTTTCTTCCACAGAAGATTTCATCGCGCAGACGGCGGCGCTGGCTGAAGCTGCGCGCACCAGCGCGCCCGCCGCGGGCAATGAACAGGTCTTCGTCCCCGGCGAGCGTTCCGCGCTGCGCCGCAGCGAACAGCTTGCGCGCGGCACGGTCGAGCTCGAAGCCGACGTCTGCGACCGCATCCGCGCGATGAGCCGTTCGCGCGAGGGCGGCTACGAAAATTCCCGCAGTATGAACTGAGATACCCCCTTTTCATAAAGAAAAACAGCACGAGGCAGCGGGCACTGCTTCGTGCTGTTTTTTACGCAAAAAAGCGGTCTGCTGAAATGTCAGCGGACCGCTTTTTCTATTCACTTTTCGATGAGATAGCTACCGCTCTCTGTCGCCTCCGTCACGATGGGGACGAATTCAACGTCGTAGGCCTTCATCGCCTCGGTGACGCTTTCGAGCCGGTCGGCTGTGACCTTGACGTACACGCGGTCAAACTTTTCCGTAAGCTCGCTCATCACGATGCCGGAGTTTGCCTCGCTGCCAGCGAGCACGATGTCCGCGTCGATGCTGACGGAGAGCTTGCCCTTGTAGTCCGCCTGCTCGAGCGCGGTGTGGATGTCGTCGGCGAGCAGCGCAAGCGCCTCCTGCTGCGTCATGGTGCGCTCGTCCGTCTTGATGCGGCTCATGCGCCCCTCGCGCGGATAGTGGAAATCGTCAAGCAGCAGCTCATCAAAGCCCATCTTGCCGCATTCCGTGACGAGGTCGGTCACATATTGGCGCGCGGCCTGCTTTTCGGGCGCGAGCCAGTGCGTGCTGTTCGTATCATACCAGACAAAGCCCGTCAGCTGGCACACGGCGGCGTCCGTCATGTGCTCGTAGGCGTACAGGCTGTCGTGCAGCGTGCTGATGCGGCCGATCGTGTAGTATTTGGAATCGACAAGGCTCTGGATGGCCGCGTCCGACGCACTGCTGCCGGCCACCGCGCCGCAGTCGATCGCGCCCTGCACCTTGGAGCCGTAATAGATCTTGCCGCTCGCGTCCTTGAGCTCGACCGCCACGGCGTTTACGTCCTTATCAAGGCCGTCCAGCGCCGCCTGCCACTCGCTGCCGAGCGCGTCCGCGCCCAGCTCGACCGCACGGGTGTCCTTGATGACAGGCTTTTCCACCGTGATCTCAAGCTCGTCCTGTTTCCCATCGGTGCTGTCGCCGCTGTTATCTGCCGTGTCGTCCTGCGGAGCCTTTTTCGCCCAAGGAAGCTCAAAGCGGACCGAGCCGTCCGCGTCGTATACCATATAGCGCTGCGCAAACAAAAAGCCGCACGCCAACAACAACACGATCACCAGCACCACGGCCAGCACGCCTCTGCCGCGCCTGCGCCCGCGATAACCGGTATAGCCCTTCGTTCCGCTCGTTCTTCTTGCCATTGTCTGCATTCGCCTCCTTTTTCTCGTGCAACAGTTTACATTCTGAATATGAAAAAATCAACAAAAACCTCTCGGTTTTTGTTGATTTTCCGCTTTTGTACGAATTAGCCCTCGATGGCGTCCATCAGCGCGACGCGGCGGGCGTGGCGGCCGCCCTCAAACGCGGTGGAGAGGAACGTCTCGACCATGGCCGCGGCCAGCTTCGGGCCTGTGAAGCCCGCGCCGATGGCCATCATGTTCGCGTTGTTGTGCTGGCGGCAGAGCTGCGCTTCGAGCGTGTCGGCGCAGTGCGCGCAGCGGATGCCCTTGACCTTGTTCGCCGCGATGGAGATGCCGATGCCCGTCGTGCACACGACGATGCCGTACTCGCACTCCCCGCTTGCGACGGCGCGCGCAGCAGCCTCGCCGAAAATGGGATAGTCGCAGCTCTCGGTGGAGTAGGTACCGCAGTCCTTGACCTCGTGGCCCAGGCCCTCCAGCTGCTTTTTGATATCTTCCTTCATGGCGTATCCGCCGTGGTCACAGCCCAATGCGATTTTCATAGTTCTTCTCCTTTTATCGGTCAGATTTTGTGAAAGACCGGCTTTTTCTTTTCAAATGTACACACATAGTTGAGGCCGCAGCTCTTTAAGAGTTCCTGCGTCTCGCGGGCGCGCATGCCGACAAATTCCGGCGTGTGCGCGTCGGTGCCGATGGTGATGATCTCGCCGCCGAGCTCGTGATAGAGCTTCAGCCATTTCTGATCCGGCAGC
>CAVFND010000225.1:0-3306 GCA_963623615.1 Oscillibacter sp. ER4
CTTCTTGCGCTCCTTCATACGAGGATCGCGCGTGAGGAAACCGGCCTTCTTCAGGACGGTGCGATACTCGGGGTTGACCAGCAGCAGGGCGCGGGCCACGCCGTGGCGCAGAGCGCCGGCCTGACCGGACACGCCGCCGCCCTCGACGGTGGCAACGATGTCGACCTTGCCGAGCTCCTCGGTAGCGGCGAGGGGCTGACGGACGACCATCTTCAGGGTCTCGAGACCGAAATACTCGTCGATGTCGCGGCCGTTGATGGTGATAGCGCCGGTGCCGTTCTGGAAGAGGCGAACGCGGGCGACGGAGGACTTTCTACGGCCGGTGCCGTACAGATAAGGCTTCTTAGACTGATACATTCTTCTCTTCCTCCTTAGACTTCGTAAGCTTCGGGCTTCTGGGCCTGCTGCTCGTGGGTGTCACCAGCGTAGATGTGCAGGCGCTTCAGGGAGTCCTTGGTCACGGTGTTGCGGGGCATCATGCCGCGCACAGCCACGCGCATCGCAAGCTCAGGCTTCTCCTGCATGAGGATGCGATACTTGGTCTCCTTCAGACCGCCGACCCAGCCGGAGTGCGTACGATAGTACTTCTGCTCCATCTTGTTTCCGGTGAGGATGGCCTTGGAAGCGTTGATGATGATGACGTTGTCGCCGCAGTCGGCGTGCGGGGTGTAGGTGACTTTGCGCTTGCCGCGGAGCAGATCAGCCGCAGCAACGGCGGTCTTGCCCATGGGCTTGCCGGCAGCATCGATGACGTACCACTTACGCTCGATGTTGCCCTTGTTCGCCATAAAAGTGGACATGGTGTGTTTCCTCCATTTGATCTATGAATGAAAGCTCGTGCTTTACATTTTTGTTGTCCCTTGGTAAAATCGGAACGAGTTTATTTATAGCATCTGCGCGTGGGAATGTCAACACCAATTTAATTTAGCGCAGACAATGCTCGCAAATGCTCTCGTTTTCTTCGATTATCTTCTGAATTCTTAAATCGCAAAATCAAAATTCTTTTGTTTTCCGCAAGGAGCTGTATCTATGCAGGAAATTTTGGGCCTCGTGCGCCGCTGCATCACGGACTATGACATGATCCAGGAGGACGAAACGGTCGCTGTCGGCGTCTCCGGCGGCAAGGACTCGCTCGTCACGCTCACCGCGCTCGCGCGCCTTTCCAAATTCTACCAGAAGCCGTTCAAGGTCGCGGCCATCACAGTCGAGACGGGCGTGCCGGGCATGAGCTTTGACGCCGTGGCCGACTTCTGCGATACGCTCGGTGTCGAGTACATCCGCGTGAACGTGCCGATCTACGAGATTGTGTTTCTGGAGCGCAAGGAGAAAAATCCCTGCTCGCTGTGCGCCAAGCTCCGCCGCGGCGCGCTCTCGACCGCGATGAACGAGCGCGGCATCAAAAAGATCGCGCTCGGCCACCACTACGACGACGCGGTGGAAACGCTTTTGATGAACCTGCTCTTCGAGGGCCGCATCGGCTGCTTCCAACCCGTGACGTACCTGAGCCGCTCGGACGTGACACAGATCCGCCCGCTGCTCTATGTCAAAGAGCAGCAGGTACGCAATGTCACGGCGAAGCTCGATCTTCCCATCGTGCACAACCCCTGCCCCGCCAACGGCGAAACGCGCCGGCAGGAGGTCAAGGAGCTCATTGAATCGCTCTCCGAGCGCTACCCCGACCTCAAGCAGAAGCTCTTCGGCGCGATGCAGCGGTATCCGCTGTACGGATGGGATGTAAAAAATTCGGAAAAGTGACGTTGTCACTTTTCCGAGAATATTTCACTGCGCTTTGTGCCTCGGTTGGCCGCTGAAATCGTCCAATTCGGCACAACACCGTCGCGGCATTACGATTCTCGCGTCCTTTTAGGCGCGCCAATCGTGCCGCTTCCTCGAAAACGGTTCGCTGTTTCCGCCGCAGGCGGCGCTTCACCATTTTCCACTTCGTGCAAAGTGTTTTCTGCCACGCACACACCCCAGGGTGGTTTCTCTTGCCGCTTTGCGGCAATTCACCTTCTGTCGCGGCAGAAAACGATTAAAATTTTTTCGTGCCTATGGGCACCTGGGCAGCCGTTAGCAGCTTTGCTGCTCTACGGATGCCGCGTACCCCTTGCGGGTAAAAACTCTGCGAGGCTTTTTCCCTATGTACATTAAATAAACACCAGCCTCAGCAAGATCAGCAGCGCGAGGCCCGGCACGCCGAGGACGGCGATGACGAGGGCGTTGAAGAGATTCAGTCCCAGCGAAAGCCTCGCGAGCACGCCGAGCGCGTTCAGAATGCCGAGCAGTGCAAAGCCGAGCAGCGTGTTGACGAGCAGCTTGCCTGCGAGCTTCAAGGGCACCGCGAACAGCCTGAGCACCGCGAGCAGCGCAAACACGGCAAACAGGACGAGCAAAATCTTTTCCGTTATCCCCATTTTGCGCCCCCTTCGCTGCACGTTTTGCGCACGGCTTCGCCGCCGCGCTCCTTGATCTGGCGCAGCAGGTAGTCGTAGCGCGAGAGCTCGGCGTTGATCTCATACACGCAGGCGTCGACGAGCTCCGGCGCGCAGACCGCGTTGAAACGCGCATACGCCTGCGACAGCGCGACGCGCGTGTCGCTCAGCTCGCTGAACAAGTCCTGCATGGATGCATCGCGCGCGACGTCGCAGCGCAGCAAATTGACCTTTCGCATGTTTTCGCCCTCCCATACCTCTGCAATGTCAGTGTATGGAAAGTGTGGACAAATATTCCTCTTTTCAAACAAGGAGCCAAGCATGGAGCATGAAGATTATATGCGCGAGGCGCTGTCTCTCGCGCGCGAGGCCGCACGAGAGGGCGAGGTACCCGTCGGCTGCGTCATCGTCAAGGACGGTGAGATCGTCGGCCGCGGCCGCAACCGGCGCGAAGAGCTGCAGCGCACATCCTCGCACGCGGAGATGGAGGCCATCACGCAGGCAAATGAACGACTGCGCTCCTGGCGGCTCGACGGCTGCGCGCTCTATGTGACGCTTGAGCCCTGCCCCATGTGCGCGGGGGCCATCGTCAACGCGCGCATCCCGCGCGTCTACTACGGCGCGCGCGACGAGGCGATGGGTGCCTGCGGCGGCGTGCTGAACCTTTTTATGGAGCGCTTTCCCTTCCGCCCCGCGCTCGTGGGCGGCATTTTAAAAGACGAATGCCGCGCCGTGCTGGCCGATTTTTTCCGCACGCTGCGGTGATTACAAATTGTTCACATAATATCCGGTTCATTTAACAGTTTTGTAATACTTTTTTCCGAACTTTGTTAACATGCGTCCTTTATCTTAATACTTGCAAGAGACAATAGCT
>CAVFND010000226.1:0-3301 GCA_963623615.1 Oscillibacter sp. ER4
TTTATTGCATCGCTTCGACCTCAATGTTCAATGTGTGTTTTGCTCATCTCTATTACATAGTTTTATTGGCCGCGAGGTATTCCCGGTTCACGACGTTCTCCATCTCGCCGCCCACGGCGAGCGCGCGGATCTTACCGGCGATGTTGGGGATCATCTCGTCGGCAAGGTCGGCCGTGGAGCCGCCGATGTGCGGTGTAAGGATCACGTTCTGCAGCGCGGCGAGCTGGGCCGATGTGTCAGAGGCTTCATCCTCCACACAGTCCAGTCCCGCGGCGGCGAGCCGGCCGTCCTCAAGCGCGGCGAGCAATGCCGCGTCGTCCACCAGTCCGCCGCGCGCGGTGTTGATGAGACAGGCGTCGGGCTTCATTTTTTTCAGCTCTGGCTCGCCGATGATGTGCTTCGTGCTCTCCAGCAGCGGCACATGAACCGTCACGATGTCCGACTGCGCGAGCAGCTCGTCGAGGGGAACGTACTTCATTTTCAGAGCCTCCTCGCGCTCCGACGGAAGACGGAAGGCGTCGTAGTAGATCGTCTCCGCGCCCAGCGCCTGCACGAGCGCCGCCACGCGGCACCCGATATTGCCACCGCCGACGATGCCGACTGTCTTGTGATTGATCGAGTAGGAGGGAAACGCGCCGCGATCCCAGCTCCCGTTTCGGACGCCCGCCTGATAATCCGGCACGCGGCGCTTGAGAAAGATCATCATGCCCAGCGCCAGCTCCGCGACGGCATAGGCGTTCAGCCCGGGCGTGTTGGCGACCATGACGCCCTGCGCGCCCGCGGCCTCGATGTCCACCGAGTCATAGCCCGCGCCCCAGCGGATCACCGCGCGCAGCTTGGGATTGTTCCGAAGAACCTCCGCGGGCGTTTTCAGCACGCGGACCACGATGCACTCGGCGTCCGTCAGACCGTCGTACTCGCTCTGCTCGGGGACGCTCACGACCATGTGCTCGGGCAGCAGCGCATGGAAGCGCTCCAAGGTCCCGGCGGGATAGGGGCCTGCCAGTACGATCTTCATGCCTGTCCCTCCTTCATGCTTGCGGCGACCCTGCGCATCAGCGCCTCCGTGGGACTCTTGCGGTCGATTTTGGAGGTTTCCGCGATCAGGCGGTACAGGCTCACGCCGCAGTCCCCCGCCACCGCGCGGAAGGTGGGGAGAAAGGAGGAATGCGCCCCGCTGTAGCCGAGGATCAGATCTGTTGGCTTGAGCGGCGTGTGGTAGCCGGCCTTCTCCATAGCGGGGATCAGCTTGGCGTCCTCAAAATCCAGCAAGTGGTAGAGATTCACGTCCTGCGCCTTGCCCTGCTGGTACATCAGCGCGACAGCAAGCTCGGTCGGCATATTGCCGGCGCTGCGCGCCATACCCAGCAGGCCGCAGTCAAGGACGTCCGCGCCGGCCTCGGCGGCGGCGAGCGCGTTTGCCGCGCTCAGGCCAAGGTTATTATGCCCGTGGAAGCCGATTGGAATGGACACCGCGCCCTTCAGCGCCTTGACGTAGGCGCCTGCCTCGGCGGGGTGCATGGCGCCGGCGGAGTCCATAATGGTGATCTCGTTCACACCGTGCGCCTCCAGACCGGCGGCCTCGCGGGCAAGTTCCTCCGGCGTGAGAAGATACGCCTTCATCATGGAATAGCGTATCTTGATGCCGTAGCGGCCGATGACGGCGGCTGCGTCGTAGGCCTTCTCTCCGTCGCCCGCATCCGTTCCGAGGCGGAGGAAGGAGATGCCCTTTTCCGCGGCACGCGCGACGTTCTCCTCCTCAAAGCGCTTGAGGTTCAGGAACATTCCGATCTCAGCCTGCCCCAGATAGGGGTGGATCAGGTCGAGATAGGCGTCGTCGCTGACGGGGGCGGGAGAGCCTTTTGCCGAAGCGCCGAGGCCCTTGGCATTGCCCATTTCGATGATACGAACGCCGCTTTCAAGCAGCCCTTCGATCATCAACGCCGTCAGTTCGGGAGAAAATCCGTTGCCGACGACGTTCGCCCCGTCACGAAGGGTGCAGTCCATGATTTTCATTGTGCATCACACTCCAATACTTGTCAAATCAGCAGCTCTTTGCTATACTGAAAGCATAATCGAAGATGCATGGAATGTAAAACATTGAATTTTTTTGACCGGAAAAACAAAATTTTGTTGTATTTCTTTGAAATTGGATGTTTTGCATAAAAATGTGGTGGAAAGCTTTGCATATTCTGAACGAGGACGGTGTGCTTATGGATACGACGAGCCTGTATTATTTCACCGAGGCGGCAAAGGATCTAAATTTCACCCAAACGGCGAACCGGCTGTTTCTCTCGCAGCAGAACCTCAGCAGCCACATTGCGCGTCTGGAAAATTACTGCGGCTGCAAGCTCTTTCTCCGCAAGCCGAAGCTGAGCCTGACCTATGAGGGCGAAATGTTTCTCTCCTACGCAAAGGAAGCTGTCTCCATGGAAAATACCGTCCTCTCGGAGCTGAAGTCCGTTGCCGACGAAAGCTCCGGTCAGCTCCGCGTCGGCGTTACCACGCCGCGCGCGGCGATCTTTGTGCCGGACATCATGCAGGCGTTTCGGGAGGAGTACCCCGCCGTGAGCGTTCAGCTCATCGACCAGCCCTCCTATCTTCTTGAGCAGCAACTTGCCAACAACACGCTTGATCTCAGCGTGGGCGTATTCTTCTCTCAAAACCCGGAGCTGCAGTCGACGCACCTTCTGACCGATCAGCTCTATCTGTGCATGACGGACGGCCTGCTGCACCGCTGCTGCCGCGTTCCAGCGGAGAAGCTGTGCCGGAACGGCGCGGGGGGGATATCCGTCGATCTCTTCCCCGACCTTCCGGTCGTGTTTCCCGCCGAGGGGATCTATCTCGGACAGACAATCCGCTCTTGCTACGAAGAGGTCTCGCTCAGCCCGAACATCATTCTCAGCACGACCTACCCGCAGATGTTCCGTGATCTCTACTACCGCGGCATCGCCGCAACCTTTGCCACGGAGATGATCCTCACCGACCTGATGGCGAACCGGCCCGCGTCGGCGCAGCCGCTCCGCGCGTTTCCGCTTCTTCTCAACGGGACGCTCATTCGGCGCGAGGTCACGCTCACCGTCAATCAGCACCGCTATCTCTCCAAGCCCGCCAAGCGGTTCATCGACATGATCCACGTCTGGTTTTCCGATGTTGAGCGTAAGCGTAAAATAGCGGAGGACACAGGAGAACAAAGTAAAGCCGCCGTTTGTAAAAACGGCAGCCCAGTCTGTCGAGGAACCCGGCTGCGCATCAGGCGGCAGGCAGATCCTTGACATATTCAGAGTACAAAAATCGGAAA
>CAVFND010000227.1:0-3286 GCA_963623615.1 Oscillibacter sp. ER4
TCGGGGTGACCTTGAACAGGTCGCCGCAGATGCCGTAGTCGGCGATCTCGAAGATCGGCGCAGTCTCGTTCTTATTGACCGCGATGATGCACTCGGACTCGCTCATGCCGGCCTTGTGCTGGATGGAGCCGGAGATACCGAGAGCGACGTAGACCTTCGGGTGGACGGTCTTACCGGTCTGACCGACCTGATGGTCGGCAGTGAGCCAGCCGGAGTCGATGGCAACACGGGAGCCGCCGACAACGCCGCCGAGCACGTCGGCGAGCTCGTGAGCGAGCTTGATGCCGCCCTCGACGTCCTTGGAGATACCACGGCCGACGGAGACGATGTAGTCAGCGCCAACCAGGTCGACGAGCTTCTTGGCAGCCTTGACGACCTCGACAACCTCGGTCTGGAGGTCAGCGGCCTCGAGCTTGACGTCGTACTTGGTGATCTTGACGGCCTTGGCCTTGGCTTCGTCATAGGGAGCCTTCTTCATAACGCCGGGACGGACCGTCGCCATGGAGGGACGGAAGCGCGGGCAGATGATGGTAGCCATCAGGTTGCCGCCGAACGCGGGACGGGTCATCTTCAGGTCGCGGGAGACGTCGTGGTCCTTGCCCATGACCTTGGCAACGCCCATCTTCTCGATCTTCTCCTCAGCGAGCGTGGAAGCGCCGCGCAGGAAGTCCTTGTAGATGGGCATATCAACATCGAGGTGCGTGCAGTCAGCGCACAGACCGGTGTGCAGGCGAGCCGCGCAGCGGGGGCCGAGGTCACGGCCGATGTTGGTCGCGCCGATGAGGAAGGCCTCGGGCTTCATCTCGGAGATGACGTCGCAGATGACCTTGGCATAGGCGTCGGTGGTGTAGTTCTTCAGCAGGGGGTGGTCGCAGACGATGACCTCGTCAGCGCCGTAGCCGCCGATGCTCTCGGCGAGATCGCCGACGTTGTCGCCGACCAGCAGACCGCAGAGCTTGACGCCCAGCTCATCCGCCAGCTTACGGCCTTCGGAGATCAGCTCATAGGAGGTGGACATCATCTGGCCCTGACGCTGTTCGCAGAAGACCCATACGTTCTTGAACTCTTCGATCTTGGAGGAGTCATAGTTGGGATTAGCAAGTTTCACTTCGTTACGCATCGTATTGATCTCCTTTCCTTAAATGATGTGTTTTTCGAGCAGGATGCCGGCGAGCTTCTCGCAGGTAGCCATGTCGTTGCCCTCGAGCATCTGGCCAGCGCCCTTCTGAGGAGGCGTGAAGGAGGTCAGGATGTTGGTCGGGGAGCCCTTGAGGCCGATGGTGGTGGCGTCGATGAGGGGGTGATCCTTCAGGGCGTTGTAGTCCAGAACGGTCATGGGCTTGGAGTAGCACTCAAACACACCGGAGACGCTCATGTAACGCGGGGTATTGAGCTCCTTGATGCAGGTGATCAGGCACGGAGTCTGGGCCTTGATGGTCATGTAGCCGTCTTCGAGCATACGCTTGACGGTCAGGGTGTCGCCTTCCTTCTTCACATCGGCGGCGTAGGTGATCTGGGGCAGGTGCAGCTTCTCAGCGATCTGAGGACCGACCTGAGCGGTATCACCGTCGATGGCCTGACGGCCGCAGAAGACGATGTCGTCGTTGTCGATGCCGATGGTATCGAGCGCGGCGGCAAGGATCTGGGAGGTGGCGTAAGTATCGCTGCCGCCGAACTCACGGGCGGAAACGAGGTAGGCGTCATCCGCGCCCATGGCCATCAGCTCGCGCAGCATGCCTTCTGCCGGCGGGGGGCCCATGGTGACGACGGTGACCTTGCAGCCCAGCTCATCCTTGAGCTTGAGAGCGGCCTCAACAGCGTTCATATCATCGGGGTTGATGATGGTCTGCATGGAAGCGCGGTTCAGGGTACCATCGGGATTGACGGCAACCTTACCGGAGGTATCGGGGACCTGCTTAACGCAAACAAGAATCTTCATTATTTCTTTACCTCCTTTTTTAGTTCACACCAAGATACTTGGCGACGACCATACGCTGGACTTCGGAAGTGCCCTCGTAGATCTCGGTGATCTTGGCGTCGCGCATCATGCGCTCAACGGGATACTCACGGGTGTAGCCATAGCCGCCGAAGAGCTGAACAGCGCGGCGGGTGACGTCGGAAGCGGTCTCTGCCGCGAAGAGCTTGGCCATGGCAGCATCCATGGAGTAATCCTCGTGATTCTGCTTCTTCATAGCGGCAGCGTAAACGAGGTACTGGGCAGCCTGGGTGCGGGTGTGCATGTTGGCCAGCTGGAACTGGGTGTTCTGGAACTGGCTCAGGCGGCGGCCGAACTGGACGCGCTCCTTGGTGTACTTGACAGCCTCGTTGATGGCGCCCTCGGCAAGACCCAGAGCCTGGGAAGCGATACCGATACGGCCGCCGTCGAGGGTCTTCATGGCGATCTTGAAGCCGTCGCCTTCCTTACCGAGCAGGTTCTCCTTGGGGACGACGCAGTCTTCGAAGACGAGGTCGCAGGTAGAGCTGCCGCGGATACCCATCTTCTTCTCGTGCTTACCGGTGGAGAAGCCGGGGAAGTCCTTCTCAACGATGAAGGCGGTGATGCCGTGGTTGCCCTTGCTCTTGTCGGTCATGGCGAACACGACGAAGGTGGATGCAACGTTGCCGTTGGTGATGAAGCACTTGCTGCCGTTGAGGACGTAGTCGCCGTTCTCGTTCTTGACAGCGGTGGTCTGCTGGCCGGAGGCGTCGGTACCGGCGCCGGGCTCGGTCAGGCCGAACGCGCCGATCTTGCGGCCGGACAGGAGGTCAGGCAGATACTTCATCTTCTGCTCCTCGGTGCCGTTCTCGAAAATGGGAGCGCAGCAGAGGGAGGTGTGGGCGGAAACGATAACAGCGGTGGTGCCGCAAACCTTGGCGAGCTCTTCCACGCACATGGCGTAGCTGAGAACATCGCCGCCGGCGCCGCCGTACTGCTTCGGGAAGTAAATACCCATCATGCCGAGCTTGGCCATCTTTTCGACGGTCTCCATGGGGAAGCGCTCTTCCTCATCGAGTTCCTCAGCTAAAGGCTTGACTTCATTTTCTGCAAATTCGCGATACATTTTGCGGACCAGCAGATGTTCTTTGGACAGATGGAAATCCATAGTCTTTTGCTCCTTCACTATAAAAATAATTGGATTGTCTAATTTTTCACAAATCAGTTCCGTGACCCCTATTATATCCTGTGCGTCCCGATTTCGCAAGGAAAACTATCATTCCTTTTTGGAATTCGTGCTTTTTGCCTAATTCATCAGACCTTTTTTGTCGCTTTCGCTCTCTTTATGAC
>CAVFND010000228.1:0-3261 GCA_963623615.1 Oscillibacter sp. ER4
TTATAGTAGTTTTCGTATGTCGCGTCGGAAACGCTGCCTTTCCAGACGGTCTGATTGCCGCTGATGAGCTCATCCGCGCTCGTGCCGTTCCACGCCTCGTCAGCCGAATCGTTGAAAAGTGCGGGGAAGGTGGACTTGTCGAGCGATACGACCTCCATCGGGGAGAAGAGGAACTCGTCGCCGCTGGGCGTGAACATTGTGACGCGCTTTTCACTGTCGACCGTCAGGGCGCGGAACGTGGTGGCGGGAGAATAGGGGAAGCCTCTGGCGGCATTGCGCGCTTCCGTTGCCAGATACACCGCCTCGTCGACTGAGAACGCTGTGCCGTCGAACGGGTCGTTCGCCTGCGCGCGCTCGCCCCAGCTGACGGCGCAGCCCGCCGTCAGCGTCAGCGCCAGCACGAGGGCCACGATACCGAGGCCGCGCTTTTTCTGCGCGCCCAGCACGTTCGTGATGCGCCTCTTCAGGCGCTCGACCGTGCCGCCGAAGCACGTCGTCGCGGGCAGCGTCCGCACGCTGGACTGCACGGCGGCGAGCAGCGTCCGGCTGTAAGCCGCGCGCTCGGGGAGCTCGAGCCCGTCGGTCGCCGCGCTGTCGCAGGCGAGCTCGATGTCCTCGTCCGCCTGACGCAGCATCAGATAGACCACGGGGTTGAACCAGTGCATCGCGTTGGCCGCGAGCAGCACGAGCTTTAAGAGCATGTCGCGCCGCTTCAAATGGCACAGCTCATGGCGCAGGATGTAGCGCAGCTCCTGCACGTCGTAGCGCTCGTGGGGAAGGAGCAGCCGCGGGCGCAGAAGGCCCGTCACCGCGGGGGTGGAGATGGCCTCGCAGACGATCATCTCCGGCGCGTTCACGCCGAGCTCGCGCGCCGTGTCATAGAGCAGAAAGGCGTAGTCCGCGCGGGCGACGTCTCTCTTCCAGCGGCGCACCGTGCGGCGGAAGCGGGCGTAGGAAAGGCCCTGATACAGCAGGAACGCCGCCGCGCCCGCAAGATAGCCGTAAAATAAGATCGTCGTCACGGGGATGTAGCGCGTCGTCTTCTGCTCGGGATTCGTCACGGGGCGGTGAATGATCGTGTCACGCACCTGCGCGGGGGACTGGCCGCTTTTTTCAGCCATGTCGCCGAAGAGATTATCCGTCGACATGATGGTCGTCTTCTCCGTGCCGACAAAGAGGGTGTAGTCCTTGGGCGGCTCGGCCTGCACCGGCGCGTTTTTCACCGAAAAATCGACCGGCAGCAGCAAAAAAACCGCCAGCGCCAGCCACAGCCAGCAGCGCGTTTTCGCGCGGTAGCGCTCGCGCCAGAGAGGCTTGAGCGCCAGCATCGCCGCAATGGCGAGGGAACCTAACAGGGAAGTTTTCAACAGATTCAGCAGAAATGTTTCCATGGTGCGTCCTCCTTATGTTTCCGTTTAACGGCTCATATCGTCCAAAAACTGCCGCAGCTCGTCGATCTCGCTCTGTTCGAGCGGCTGCTCTGCGTTCAGCGCCGCGACGAAGCTGCCGAGCGACCCGCCGTAGAGCCGCTTTAAAACGCTGCGGCTCTCAAATTCAAGGTATCTGTCCTTTGAGACGAGCGGCGTGTACAAATTGTTCCGCCCCTCGCGGCGGCTCGAGAGGAATCCTTTTTCACACAACCGTGTAAGGTAGGTGTTGACGGTGTTGGCGCTCCAGCCGTGACTTGCGAGCGCGCCGTCGAGATCGCCGCGGCTGACCTCGCCGCCGACCTCCCAGATGGCCTGCATCACGGCAAGCTCCGCGTCGGGCAGTCTCTTCTTATCGTCCATGGTATGACCTCCTCGAATGATCTACTACATTTGTCGTTGATAACTATATACTACATATGTAGTAGTTTGTCAAGCGCCTTTTGTACACTTTTTCGTTTTGCAGCGGAAATTGCAGAAAACGGGAGAAGGGCATGACGGCAAATTGTCAAAATGAAAGATACTGTTCAATTATTTGAATGAGTTCTTGCAAATCTTTCTGAAAATCGCTTGCTTTTGTGCAAAGCGCAAGGTATAATGAAGAAACCGTATGAAATCATTTGGCAATTCAATAAATAAAAATTTGAGAGGAGATCTTTATCATGGCAAAGTTCAAAGTTTACTACACCATCGAGCTCAACGAGGTGGCGACGCACATCTTCGAGTCCAACGACTTTGAAGTGAAGCTGTGCAGCCATAACGACGAGGAGACCTACGTCAAGGAGCTCGCCGAGTTCCAGCCCGACGCCATCATGTGCCGCACCGAGCCCATCACCGCCAAGATGATGGACACCTGCAAGAACCTCAAGGTCATTGGCAAGCAGGGCGCCGGCCTCGACAACATCGACATGGACCACGCCCACGCCAAGGACATCACCGTCGTCTACGCGCCCGCCGGCAACGCCAACGCCGTCGCTGAGCACGCCGTCATGCTGATGCTCATGTGCGCCAAGCGCTTCACCTATGTCGACCGCCAGTTCCGCGGCGGCAACTTCCTCGTCCGTATGGGCATGGAGCACACCTACGAGCTCGGCGGCAAGACCCTCGGTATGATCGGCTGCGGCCGTATCTCCCAGCTCGCCATGCAGAAGTGCAAGTACGGCTTCGGCATGAACGTCATCGGCTACGACCCGTACCTCACGCAGGACAAGGTCGGCGATCTGTGCGAGCTGAAGGCCACCGCCAAGGAGGTCTGGGAGCAGGCCGACTTCGTGTCCGTTCATCTGCCCGTCGTTCCCTCCACCGAGCACTCCATCGGCCGTGAGCAGTTCAGCTGGATGAAGCCCACCGCTTCCTTCATCAACTGCGCGCGCGGCGCTCTCATCAAGGAGAACGAGCTTGTCGAGTGCCTGAAGGACGGCACGCTGTTCCAGGCCGGTCTCGACGTGTTCGAGCATGAGCCCATCCAGGAGTCCAGCCGCGAGCTGTTCGACCTCGACAATGTCATCATGACCCCGCACATGGCCGCCACCACCGAGCAGAGCGTTCTCAACTGCTGCACCAGCGTCGCCAACGACATCGTCGCCGTCTGCAACGGCCAGGAGCCCAAGGTCAAGGCCCAGAAGCCCAAGTTCTAATTGGCGTTCTGTTTCGCAGAAACTACTTAAATAGTGAAAAGGGACGCCTCGAAAGAGGCGTCCCTTTTTCGCGCCCGCAGGGGCGCGGAGGAATTTTGCAGCCCGAAAGGGCTGCTTCTTTTTATCCCCACATCGTGTGGGGACGCGGATAAGGGAGGGGTATCTCTTTTCAAAAAAGAGATACCCCTCCCTTACAC
>CAVFND010000229.1:0-3218 GCA_963623615.1 Oscillibacter sp. ER4
CGCCTGATGGGCGCGGACTGCGTACTGCTCATCTGCGCGCTGCTGGACACGAAGACGCTCGCGCAGTACCTCGCCGTCTGCGACGAGCTCGGTCTCTCCGCGCTCGTGGAGACGCACGACGCGGACGAGATTCGCTCCGCCGTCGCGGCGGGCGCGAAGATCATCGGCGTCAACAACCGCAACTTAAAGGACTTTTCCGTCGACTTTTCCAATGCCGCGCGGCTGCGCGACCTCATCCCGCCGGAAGCGGTCTATGTGGCCGAGTCCGGCGTACAGAGCGCGCAGGACGTCGCCGCGCTCCGCTCGATCGGCGCCGACGCGGTGCTGATCGGCGAAACACTGATGCGGGCCCCTGACAAGGCCAAACGACTCGCAGAATTGAGAGGTAACTTATGACCAAGGTAAAACTCTGCGGCCTGTCGCGCGAAAGCGACATCGCCGCCGTCAACAAATGGAATCCCGACCTCGTCGGCTTCGTCTTTGCCAAAAAGAGCAAGCGCTATGTCTCCCCCGAGCAGGCGGAACACCTCAAATCACTGCTCGCCCCCGGCATTCTGGCCGCGGGCGTGTTCGTCAACGAGCCGGTCGAGGCCGTGGCGGAGCTCTTAAATCGCGGCGTCATTGACGTCGCACAGCTCCACGGCAGCGAGGATGACGACTACATCGCGCGCCTGCGCGCGCTGACGGGCAAGCCCATCTTCCGCGCGTTCAAGGTAAAAAGCGAAGCCGACCTCCCCGCCATCGAAGCCTGCACCGCCGACCTCGTGCTGCTCGACTCCGGCGCGGGCACGGGCAAGACATTCGACTGGAGCCTTGTCCGGAGCGTGCAGCGGCCCTACTTCCTCGCCGGGGGGCTCGATCCTGACAACGTTGCGGACGCCATCGCCGCGCTGCACCCTTACGGCGTGGACGTGAGCTCCGGCATCGAGACGGACGGCGTCAAGGACGAGGCCAAAATGGCGGCGTTCGTCGCCGCCGCGCGCAAGGAGGGCTAAGGCATGTCGAATCCGAATGGGCGCTTCGGCGTGCACGGCGGACAGTTTGTCCCTGAAACGCTGATGAACGCCATCATCGAGCTTGAGGAGGCCTACAACCACTACAAGGCCGACCCTGACTTTCAGCATGAGCTGACGCAGCTTCTGAACGACTACGCGGGCCGTCCCTCGCGCCTCTACTATGCCGAAAAGATGACAAAGGACCTCGGCGGCGCAAAAATTTACTTAAAGCGCGAGGACTTGAACCACACCGGCGCGCACAAGATCAACAATGTGCTTGGTCAGGCACTGCTTGCCAAAAAGATGGGCAAAACGCGCCTGATCGCCGAGACCGGCGCGGGTCAGCACGGCGTGGCGACCGCCACCGCCGCGGCGCTGATGGGTATGGAGTGCGTCGTCTTCATGGGCAAGGAAGACACCATCCGTCAGGCGCTGAACGTCTACCGCATGCGCCTTCTCGGCGCAACGGTCGTGCCCGTCACCTCCGGCACCGCCACGCTCAAGGACGCCGTGTCCGAGGCGATGCGCGAGTGGACGACGCGCATCAGCGACACGCACTACTGCCTCGGCTCCGTGATGGGGCCGCACCCCTTCCCCACCATCGTGCGCGACTTCCAGTCCGTCATCTCGAGCGAGATCAAGCAGCAGCTCATGGAAAAGGAAGGCCATCTGCCCGACGCCGTGGTCGCGTGCGTCGGCGGCGGCTCGAACGCCATCGGCAGCTTTTACCACTTCATCAATGCCCCCGCCGTGCGCCTCATCGGCGTCGAGGCCGCGGGCCGCGGCATCGACACACATGAGACCGCCGCGACCATCTCGACCGGCAGGCTCGGCATCTTCCACGGCATGAAGTCCTACTTCTGCCAGGATGAGTACGGCCAGATCGCGCCGGTGTACTCCATCTCCGCCGGTCTCGACTACCCCGGCGTCAGCCCCGAGCATGCGTACCTGCACGACATCGGCCGCGCGGAGTACGTCGCCATCACCGACGAGGAGGCCGTGCAGGCGTTTGAATACCTCGCCCGCACGGAGGGCATCATCCCCGCCATCGAGTCGGCCCACGCCGTCGCCTATGCGCGAAAGCTTGCGCCCACGATGGGAAGCGATCAGCTTCTCGTCGTCACGATCTCCGGCCGCGGCGACAAGGACTGCGCCGCCATCGCCCGCTACAGAGGGGAGGATCTTCATGAGTGATCTTGCAAGAGCATTTGACCACGGCAAGGCGTTCATCGCCTTTCTGACCTGCGGCGCCCCTGACCTTGAAACGACCGCAGCCGCTGTCCGCGCCGCCGCACAAAACGGTGCCGACCTCATCGAGCTCGGCATCCCCTTCTCCGACCCCACGGCGGAGGGCCCCGTCATCCAGGCGGCAAACCTGCGCGCCCTGCAAAGCGGCGTAACGACCGACAAAATTTTCGATCTTGTGCGCGAGCTGCGGCGCGATGTGACGATCCCCATGGTCTTTATGACGTACGCGAACGTCGTCTTTTCCTATGGCACGGAGCGCTTTTTGTCGAACTGCCGCGACGCGGGCATCGACGGGCTCATCCTGCCGGACGTGCCGTATGAGGAAAAGGAAGATTTTCTCCCCGCGTGCCGCAAGTACGGCGTCGACTTTGTCTCCCTTATCGCGCCGACGTCGGAAAACCGCATCGCGATGATCGCGCGCGAGGCCGAGGGCTTCCTCTACATCGTCTCGTCGCTCGGCGTCACGGGCGAGCGCAGCGAGATCAAGACCGACCTCACCTCCATTGTCTCCCTCGTACGCGAGAGCACGGATATTCCCTGCGCCATCGGCTTTGGCATCTCCACGCCCGAGCAGGCGAAGAAGATGGCCGGCCTCTCCGACGGCGCGATCGTCGGCTCCGCCATCGTCAAGCTCCTCGCGCAGTACGGCAAGGACGCGCCCGAGCATATCGGCGCGTATGTGAAGAAAATGAAGGACGCGCTGCGGTGAAAATAATAGGAAAAATGGCCCTCCGCCTTGATGCAGAGGGCCATTTTTTGCATAAATACGGTTTGTCGTCCCGTCATTCGATGGAGAACGTCTCTCCAAAGACGGAAACGCTGCTCACCGTTTCCGGATCAAGAATTTCATCCATCCGAAAGCAGTAGCGCCCGCGCTTATCGAGATAATTCGTCATAAGGAACAGGCTTTCCTCCGCGCCGACCGTTTCACCGCTTTGCAGCGTCACCTCGAGAGCGATGCTCTCCTTTCCCTCG
>CAVFND010000230.1:0-3197 GCA_963623615.1 Oscillibacter sp. ER4
CTGCGGGACCATTCGCTGGACAACAGGATCACGGCGGCGGCGATGGAGGAATTTTCGAGCAAGGGCTACGCGGGCGCGTCGCTCCGGAAGATCGCGGAAAAGGCGGGCGTGACCGTCGGCGCGATCCAGACGCGGTATCCGTCGAAGGACGAGCTGTTTGCGAGCCTTGTCAAACCGTTTTTAGACGATATCGAGGCGACATTTCGCGGCGTCAAGGCCGACTACTACTCCGGCGCGGAAAAGAGCCTGCTGTCCCAGCTCAAGATTTCCATGCAGCACGAATCCGACGCGATTTTGCACCTGCTCTTCGTCCACTACGAGCAGGCGATGCTGCTCTTTTACCGCAGCGCGGGCAGCACGCTTGAGCACTATTTCGACAAGGTGGTGCAGAGCAAGATCGACGAGAGCGCCGCGTTTTTCCGCGCGGCGGGCTGCAACGGCGTCGACGAAACGCTTCTGGGCATGCTTATTTCAACACAGTTCGAAAGCTACCGGCGCATCGTCGCTGACTGTCCTGACGCGCAGCGCGCCGAGCGGTGCATGCAGTCGCTGATGACGTATCACTTCGGCGGCTGGGAGGCGCTTTTCGCTTCTAAAAAATGGATACAGGGGGATGCGCAGCATGAAGTATAACGGCTTTTGTTTCTGGATGTTCCAAAGCCCGATGAAGAAGGTCCTCACCGAGCGGTACGACAAGGCCTATGCCGCGGAGATCATGCGAAAGAGCAAGCAGGTCTACCGCGAGATCGTAGAGCGGGACGACGACATCGGCGATGACAATCCCATGGCCTACAACGAGTTCTTTGCGCTGGCGTTCGTCGCGCCGTACCTTGCGAGCGAAAAGAAGATCCCGCCCGAGACCGTGCAGGAGATGATGCGCCGCTCGCTCTATCACATCAAGTGCTACTTCAGCCGCACCGATCTGAACACGGACAAGGGCAAGGCGGAGAACAAAAAGAGTGTCGTGAAATACGCCAAGTGGTACACGCCGGAAAAGGAACAGCAGTATCCGACGTCCTTCAAGGTGGACTTTGAGGGCCTGCCCTACGAGGGCGCGTGCTATTACCGCATCACACGCTGCATCATCTGCGCCTACACGAAAAAGCTCGGTGTTTCCGAGCTGATGCCGCTGTTCTGCGAGCTGGACGAGGTCATGCTCACGCTTCAGCATGGCGTGCTGCACCGTGAGCAGACGCTCGCCGACGGCGGGGCATACTGCGACTACTTCATCACGGGCGATAAAGAATAAGCAAAGCTGCGGAGCAGGTCAAGGCTCCGCAGCTTTTTACTCTTTCAGCAGTTTCATCCGCTCGCGCCAGTCGGGCATGTAGCGCTCGATGAGCGCGTAGAACGCGGGGGAGTGGTTATGGTGGCGGATGTGCGCGAGCTCGTGGACGACGACATAGTCGATGGCTTCGAGTGGGTACTGCATCAGCCGCCAGGAAAAGCAGATGCTGTTTTTCCCGCTGCATGAGCCAAAGCGCGTGCGCGCGGACGTGATCTTGAGGCCCGTCGGCGTGAGGCCCATGATGTCGCTCCAGTAGCCGACGCGCATGGGGAGATATTCCTTCGCCTGCGCGATGAGCGCCTTTCGCTCCTCGTCCGTCGGCTCGGGATGGGAGAGGCGGCGGTTTTGCTGTTTTTCGCGGGCGCGGGCAAGCCAGTCCTCGTGCTCGGTGACGAAGCGGTCGATAAATTCCTTTTTGACACCGTAGGGTGCGCGGACGACGGCACGGCCGTTGCGGTCCAATTGCAGAGACATCGTGCGGCGTCTGGCGCGGATGAGCGTATAGTCCGTCATTGGCCGATATAGGTGAAGCGGCGGAACGTCTTGCCGTCGCGCCCGACGGTCTCGTTCCACATGCTGACGGGCCGCACCCAGAGACCAAAATCGCCGTACAGCGCGCGGTAGACGACAAGCTCTTCCTCGGTCTCTGAATGGCGCGCAACGCCGAGGACCTCGTATTCTCTGCCTTTGAAGTGACGGTAGCGCCCGGGCTTGATGGTTTCCATGAATGATGCCTCCTGCAAAGGATTTTGGATAGAGTATAGCACGAAGAAACGAAAAAAGGAAGCGGCGCGTGCCGCTTCCTTTTTGATTTGTTTTTGGGGTGCTTCTTAGTAGCTGCCGAGGTCGGCGGACTTGTCGCCCACGACGCTGACACCGAAGACATAGTCGTTGCCGGGCAGAATGGCGTTCAAGATGACGCCGCACAGGGCCGCGATGGCGAGACCGGAGAGGGTGACAGCCGCGCCGCCGACAGTGAAGGTGATGCCGCCGACCGAGCTGAAGCCGAGGCCGCTGACGAACATGACCGCCGCGATGATCAGGTTGCGGGACTTGGTGAGGTCGACCTGATTTTCCACGATGTTGCGCACACCGACCGCGGAGATCATACCGTAGAGGATGAAGCTGACGCCGCCGACGATGGCCGTGGGGATGGAGTTGACGAGCGCGTCGAACTTAGGGGAGAAGCTCAGGATGATGGCGTAGATGGCGGCGAGGCGGATGACGCGGGGATCGTAGACCTTGGAGAGGGCGAGCACGCCGGTGTTTTCACCGTAGGTGGTGTTGGCAGGGCCGCCGAACATACCGGCGAGCGCGGTGGCGAGACCGTCGCCGACGAGCGTGCGGTGCAGGCCCGGGTCTTCGATGAAGTTCTTGCCGGTGGTGGAGGAGATGGCGGAGATATCGCCGATGTGCTCCATCATGGCGGCGATGGCGATGGGGGCCATCACCAGGATGGAGGTGATGTCGAACTTGGCGATGACGAACTGCTGCAGGCCCACGAGGTCGGCCTCACGCATGGCGGTGAAGTCCACCTGGCCGGTGATCAGGGCCACGATGTAGCTGACCACTACACCCAGCAGGATGGGGATGATCTTGATCATGCCCTTGCCCCAGATGTTGGCCACGATGATGACCGCGATGGCCACCAGGGCCAACCACCAGTTGGTGGAGGCGTTGCTGATGGCGGTGCCGGACAGGTTCAGGCCGATCAGGATGATGATGGGGCCGGTGACGATGGGGGGGAAGAAGCGCATGACCTTCTTGGCGCCCACCAGCTTGAACAGCAGGGCCAGCACCAGATACAGCAGGCCTGCCACCACGATGCCGCCCAGTGCGTAGGGCAGCTTCTCCTCGCCGGTCATATTGGCGAACTTACCGGCGTCCAGCTCAGCGACAGCCTGGAAGC
>CAVFND010000231.1:0-3196 GCA_963623615.1 Oscillibacter sp. ER4
TTGCTGTTCCAGTCGATGGCCACGGCCTCGTACTCCCAGCCGAGGCGCGCGCACAGCTCCTTCGCCATTGCGAGGTCGAAGCCGTCGTAGCTGCCGTCGGCGGCGATGAAGCCGAACGGCGGGAACTCGGCGTCAAAGCCGACGATCAGCTTCTGCGTCTCGCCGCCCTGCGCGTCCTGCGCATCGCCGGTATCGCCGGTATCGTCGGCGGTGTCATTCTTGCTGCCGCAGGCGGCAAGGGAGAGTACCATCACGGCGGCAAGCGCCATTGCTAAGAATTTTTTCATCGTTTCTTCCTCCTGATTTTGTCCGGCGCTTGGCCGTTTGATTTAGTGTGGTAACACGATAGCACAATAACGTGTGACAGTAAATACACGTGCTTTACAAAGATAGAGCAGTAACGTGCTCCGCTTTTTGCCGCTTTCCACAGTTTCTGCCCTTTATTTGCAAAAAACGAACGTCCGTTCCCCTCTTTTCCCCGCTTTGCGCTTGTTTCTTTTTTTGCCGTGTGCTACAATGCAAGCAAGAATTTTTGATCGCAGGAGGCCATTTTTATGCTGTCTATCGACGTATCCCATGCCGCGTCGTTTCTCCCGCTGCCTTATGAAGCGGCGCTGCGCCCGCGTCTGGAGCGCGCGGCCAACTGGCTGCAAAACGGCGGCGGCAAGGGCTCTGATTTCATCGGCTGGGTCACGCTCCCGCGCGACTATGACAGAGGCGAGTACGCGCGCATCCTCGCCGCGGCGAAGAAAATTCAGGACGATTCCAAGGCGCTCGTCGTCATCGGCATCGGCGGCAGCTATCTCGGCGCGCGCGGCGTGATCGAATGCCTCTGCTCCCCGAACTATAATTTGAAGAAGAAGTCCACGCCGAACATCTACTTTATCGGCAACGGCCTCTCCTCCGACGCGCTGCGCGAGGTGACAGAGCTCATCGGCGACGACGATTTTTCCGTCAACGTCATCTCCAAGTCCGGCACGACGACCGAGCCCGCCGTCGCGTTCCGCTTCTTCCGCGAAAAGCTCGAAAAAAAGTACGGCAAAGCCGAGGCCGCAAAGCGCATTTACGCCACGACCGACGCGCATAAGGGCGCTTTGAAAGCTCTCGCCGATCAGGAGGGGTACGAGGAATTTGTCGTACCCGACAACATTGGCGGACGCTACAGCGTGCTCACGGCGGTCGGCCTTCTCCCCATCGCCGTCGCCGGCGTCGATTTAGATGAACTGATGGGCGGCGCGCAGGAGATGATGTCGCTCTGCGCGAAAAACGATTACAGCAATCCCGCGTGGCAGTACGCCGCCATGCGCCACGAGCTCTACCGTCAGGGCAAGAAGGTGGAGCTGCTCGCGTGCTTTGAGCCCGCGTTCCGCTTCATGGCCGAGTGGTGGAAGCAGCTCTACGGCGAGAGCGAGGGCAAGGAGGAAAAGGGCCTCTTCCCCGCGAGCGTCGACTTCACCGCCGACCTCCACTCGATGGGTCAGTACATCCAGCAGGGCGAGCGCATGCTGATGGAGACCGTCGTGCGCTTTGCGCCCGCGGAGGAGCAGATGGTCGTCCCCTTTGATGAAGCAAACGGCGACGGGCTCAACTTCCTCGCAGGCAAGACGATGGACTTCATCAACCGTCAGGCCATGGACGGGACGCTGCTCGCCCATGTCGAGGGCGGCGTGCCGAACATCATTCTGAACCTCGATGAGAACAATGCCCGCACGATGGGCCAGCTCATCTACTTCTTTGAATACGCCTGCGGGCTGAGCGGGTACCTGCTCGGCGTCAATCCCTTCGACCAGCCGGGCGTGGAGGCCTATAAAAAGAACATGTTCGCGCTCCTCGGCAAGCCCGGCTACGAGGAAATGGGCGAGGAGCTGCGGAAGCGCCTGCACTAAATTTTTTGAATAAACCTGAAACTTTTCATTCAGCATTGCAAATTTGTTTCATTTATGCTATGCTGATGCCACCAGGAACCATCCCCCGCGGTAAGACGGGGAGCTATTGAAAGGAGTGATTTCTATGGTCAGACTCATCATGGGTGAAAAAGGCACCGGTAAGACCAAGAAGCTGATCGAAATGATCAATACCACTGCGCAGGAGGATAACGGCAGCGTCGTCTGCGTCGAGGCAAAGTCTACCATGACCTTTGACCTGCACTATCACGTTCGTCTGATCTCTGCCTACGAGTACGATCTGTCCAACTATGAGGCTCTGCGCGGCTTCCTGTTCGGTCTGTACGCGGGCAATTACGATATTTCCCACATCTTCATCGACAACCTGTTCAAGATCACCGGCGGTGAGTGCAACCAGGCGGCCGACGACTTCCTGAACGAGCTCGATCGCTTCAGCAACGCCACCGGCGTCAAGTTCACCATCTCCGTCTCCGGCGACCCCGCCCTCGCCACCGACGGCATGCAGAAGTATCTGTAAATTATTTGTCCTTACAGGACAAGCGGTGATAAAAGGGGACCTTCTCTCACGTGAGAGAAGGTCCCCTTTTGAACCCCTAAGAGAACGGCAGGGGCGTTTCGATCTCGCCCCTGCACCCCTAACGACCAAAAAGGAGGGGCCTTGCCCCTCCTTTTTGGATTATCCACCCCGCTCTTCTGACGGCGCGGCATTGCTGCGCTCGCCGCTTTGGGGTGCTGCTTTTTTAGCCTTTTTCTGGGTCGGTACTGCTGATAGGTTCGTCGGGAATGGTGTCTTGCGCGATGATTTGCTCTTCTGCGTCCAGCAGGGCTTTTTTCAGGACTTCGCGAGCGAGAATGCCTTTGCCCTCGTCGTAGAGGTCAATAGCCTCGCTCATACTGCGCACCATGCCGTGGTAAAGGTTTCGATAAGTTGTCATTTTATTTCCTCCTTTTATGCGTCATTGTTGCGTCACTTTTTCTTTTTAGTATAATTTGACGCTAAACTTTTGTCAATACTTCGTCACGGAGGTTGGCAAATGGATTCAAAAAGTCGTTATACCCTGCGCACCGATCCGGTGCTGCTGGAAAAGCTCGGATATATCGCTGAATACGAGGGACGCACCAAAAACCGTGAACTGGAGCAGATGATCAAGCGCCGCATCGCAGATTTCGAACAGGAGCACGGTAAAATTCCCATAGAAGAAAACGACCGCTGACGCGGTCGTTTTTTTGCCGTCCTGCGGCGAGCGCAGCAATGCCGCCCCGCACAATGTCTGCCGCCGTGCCATCGTCAC
>CAVFND010000232.1:0-3150 GCA_963623615.1 Oscillibacter sp. ER4
AGCGTCGCAGACTTTGCGCCGCGCACGGCGCAAATAAATTTCAATCGTTTTTTCTGACGACATGTGCGTCAGAAAAAACACTTCTCAGCCCGCAAACGTGCGCGCCTTCGGCGCGTGCGCTGCCGCGGGCTGCAATCCCCTCAAAAAGATGGCTCTGCCATCTTTTTGAAGTCAATATCGCCTGTTCAGGATCTCCACCACGTCCGCCAGCGCGCCGTCCTTGCAGTGGCAGACGATGTGCGCACCCCACTCCTTGACCTCGGGGATGGCGTTTTCGGGCGCAAAGCCGATCTCGGAGACCTCAAGCATCGGAATGTCATTGTTGTGGTCGCCGATGCAGTAGATGTCCTTGCGCGCGACGCCGAGAAGCGACGCGAGCTTTAGGATCATGCCGCCTTTCGTCGCGCCGCGGCGCGTCAGCTCAAGCAGATGGTCGCTTGAAAAGATGAGCTCGTAGCGTTTCCCCCAATCCTGAGAGACGATGAAGTCGTGTACCTGCTCCAAAACAGGCTTTTCCTCTTCAAAGAGCAGCTTGATGATCGGCAGGTCCACCTCGCGGAAGTCCTTGACCTCCTCGGTCTTTGCGCGCGTCAGATGCTCGTGGTTGCGCGTGTAGTCGTTCGGGTGGAGCACATGGATGCGGCGGTCGTCGTGGTAAATCTCAAAGCACAGGCCGGGAAAGCGCGCGAGCAGCGCGTCGACATGGTCGTAGATGTCCGCATCTAAAAACGCAGTCTCCACGTAGCAGCCCTTGTTGAAGTCGTAGATGGCCGCGCCGTTGGCGATGACGCAGGGGGCGTTGCAGGGCAGGTCCTTGGCGTAGCGGGCAAAGGCGGGCAGCGCGCGGCCGGTGGAGATCGAAAAATAGCCGCCGTTCTGGATGAAATATTCGACCGCCTCGCGGTTGCGCGCGCTCATCGGCGGGATGTCCTCGCCGCGCTCGAGCGCGCCCTGCGTGTAGACAAGTGTGTTGTCAAAGTCGCTGGCGAGCAGTACCTTGTTGAATTTCAGCATGGTTGATCCTCTCTTCTTTTCTCATTGTTTTTCGACGAAAGTATACCACGGCGCAAAGAAAAAGAAAAGAGCGAGGGAAAACCTTCACGTAAAATAAAAAACGCGGACACGGGAAATTCCTGTGTCTGCGTTTTTTTATTACGCTTCGCTCTTCGGCGCGGGGGCTTCGCCGTCCTGAGAGCCGCTTCTGCGGCGGCCTCTGCCGCCGCGATGGCTGCGGCGGCGCGGTTTGTTCTCACCGCCCTCGCTCGCGCCCTCGGCTTTCGGCGGGCGGGGCGGACGCGGGGCCTTCGGCGCGTCGAAATTTTCATTGTTCGGCTTGTTCTGCCGCGGGGCGCGGCGCTCGCCGTTCTTGTTAGGATCGCGGAGCGGACGTTTGCCATTCGGCTTATCGCCGCGCGCGGGACGCTCCCCGCGCTTTTCGGCGGGCTTGTCGCCGTCCTTTTGGGGCGTGTTTTCACTCTTCGGCGCGGCGACTCTCTCGCCGCCTTCGCCGATGCCCTTGCCGCGGCCTCTGCCGCCGCGATGTCCTCTGCCGCCGCGGCGGGAGCGGCGCTTTTCCTTCTCCTCCTCGTCGGAGGCGGGGGCGGCCTTCTTTGCGGCGAGAACCGTCCACTGCTCGGGCGGCACGATGGGCTTGGCGGATGAGAAAAAGTTCAGTGTCAGCTGCGGCTCCTCTTCCGGCGGCTCCTGGTAGCGCTCGGGGAGCGTCGTGGGGAGCTCGATGCCGTCGCGCGAGCCCTTGCCGTTGCGCAGCACCTGAATTTCGCATGTGCGGTAGCGCTTGGGGCTCTCGTTCTGCCCGTCGAGGCGCACGAGCACCTGCTCGCGCAGGATGTCGACCGAGCTCACGTTGCCGAGACCGTCGGGCGTTGCGACGAACGAATCCTGCTTCGGGCAGCGGCGCGCCGCGTCCTCGTAGGCGTTCTGCTCGTATTTGAGGCAGCACATGAGCCTGCCGCACGTGCCGGAGATCTTCGTCGGGTTCAGGCTCAGGTTCTGCGTCTTGGCCATCTTGATCGAGACGGGGACAAAGTCGTCCAAAAACTGCGAGCAGCAGAAGGGCCGGCCGCAGATGCCGAGACCACCGAGCATCTTCGCCTCGTCGCGCACGCCGATCTGACGCAGCTCAATGCGGGCGCGGAACACACCAGCCAGGTCGCGCACGAGCTCGCGGAAGTCCACGCGCCCGTCGGACGTGAAGAAAAAGATGATCTTGCTGCCGTCGAAGTTGCTCTCCACACGCACGAGCTTCATGTCGAGCCCGCGCTCGGCGATCTTCTTCTGGCAGACCTCGAAGGCGTTCTTCTCGCGCGTTTTGTTATAAGCGTAGGTGCGGTCGTCGTTCTCCGTCGCCAAGCGCACGAGCGGGCGCAGCGGCTGGACGACGGCTTCGTCCTCCACCTCGTGATTGCCCGAGACGCACTGGGCGTACTCGAGCCCCTGCGCGGTCTCGACGATGACGAACTGGTTGGGCTCGACCGCGATGCCGTGCGGGTCAAAATAATATTCCTTGCATCCGCCGCGGAAGCGGACTCCAATTACTTCTGTCAAAGGGTTTCCTCCAATTCAACGGCGAAGCCGCCCAGCGTGGGCCCGACGCCGACGTTATAGGTGCATTTATTGCGGTATTCCCGCAATAAATCTATTGTGCCGAGTAATTTGGCTTTTGTCAAGCGCGAAGCCAGCAGCCGCGCGATGCGAAGATCATCCTCCGGTACGCTCACGCCGTACTGGCCCAAAAGGGCGGACGAGAGCAGCAGCCGCGTCCCCTCGAAAAGCGAGGACAAGTCGTCGCGCGTGACCTTCTGCGTTTCAAGCTTTGCGAGGAATGCCGCGCGGGACGCGCGCGACCCCTCGGCGACCAGCCGCGCGAGCTCCAGCGCGCGCTCGTCGGGCGCGCCGCCCTCTTCGATCGTGGGGGAGAGCTTGACCTCCACGCAGCGCGAGCGGATGGTCTGGAGCAGCACCGCCGGATTTTCCGCGCAGAAGAAGAACGCCGCGTAAGCGGGCCCCTCCTCCACGAGCTTTAAAAGCACGTTCTGGTCCTTTTCTGTCAGGATGGTGCAGTCCTCGAAGATGTAGACCTTGCGCGCGCCCTCGTTCGGGCGGATGAACGCGTCGGCGCGCATTGCG
>CAVFND010000233.1:0-3140 GCA_963623615.1 Oscillibacter sp. ER4
GTGTCGATCACGCTCTGCTCGTTCGTCACGTCGCACTGGAAGAACGCGGCGCTGCGGCCGGCATCGCGCAGCTCCTGCGCGGCAGCCTCGGCCTTGGGGCTCACGTCGACGATGGCGACAGCCGCGCCGTAGGCGGACAGCATCTGAGCAACGCCGAGGCCGATGCCCGAACCTGCGCCGGTGATGACCGCAACTTTGCCGGTCAGGTTTAACGGATCAGATTTCTGGATCATGGTATGGACTCCTTTCAAATGTCAGCGCCGGTTCTGCGCGGCGCTCTACTTACCGTTTCTCTATAAGCAAATAGCGTACCAACTTCTTCCGCTTTTGTCAAGTAAAGTAAATATTTGTCGTAAAGGACAAAACTTCATCGACATAATCATACATTCCTCATGGAAAACCGCGAATATTGCCTTCGACTTTTTCATCTCAACCATTCCATTTTCCGTTTTTATTTTGTCAAAATCCGCCGTTTTTCTGTCATCCGTGTCAGCGTGACAGACATTTGTGTCAAGCTCGTGTCGTTTTTTCTTGCTTTTCCCGCCGAGCCTTGCTATACTGACCCCAAGATCAGTAAGAAATGGGGGGAATGTATGGATCTGGTATTGTACCGTGCGGAGATCTCGCAGGTTTTGCAGATTATTCATCATTTATTTAATTTTAATATAGAAGGCGCGGTTTTTGACGATTCCGCCGTGCTGGTCACGGGCAGCACGGGGTATCTCGAGCGCAAGGGCACAGCGGTGCACAAGCCGTCTATCATGGAAGTCATCGAAAATGACGAGGTCATCGTCCTGCGCCCGGGCGAGATGCGCTCGTGCATCGGCTGCCGCTTCAGCGGCAACTGTCCGGCGACGCTCGAACTGCTCAAGCGCATCGTCATCGACGGCACGCCCGTCGGCGTTCTGTCGTTTTCCGCGTTCTCCGAGAGCGCGCACGACCGCATCGCCGAGCAGATGGACTATTTCGAGCGCATCATGGTCGACTTTTCCGACCTTCTGGCGACGCTCATCAAAAATGCCCACGCGGGCGACACCTCGGTCTTTGAAAAGCAGTTCTCCGCGCTCACGTCGCTCGTGTCCGAGGGGCTTCTTCTCGTGAATGCCCGCGGCGAGATCACCGCGAGCAACGGCCCCGCGCTCGCGATGCTCAGCGGCAGCTGCCTCACCTCGATCCACGACTTTCTTCCCCGCGACTTGAGCGCCGAGGTGCTCAGCGCCCAGCCAGTGCAGAACCAGAGCGTCCCCCTGCGCCCCGACTGTGAGCTCACGCTCACATCCGTCCCCATCTTAGGCGTGGACGGCTCAAACGAGGGCGCGGCTCTGCGCCTGAGCGCCAAGTCCGGCCCCATCCTGCCCCCCACGCGCCATGTCGACGCCAGCCGCATGCGCGGCAGCGGCACGCAGATGGCGAGCGTCCGCCGCCGGATGAACAAAATTCTCAACAGCCCCTCGTCGGTCTATATCTCCGGCGAGACCGGCACAGGCAAGGGCCTTCTCGCCCGCGCCATCCACTACGAAAGCAACCGCCGCGACAAGCCGTTCGTCATCATCAGCTGCGCCAACATCCCCGAAACGCTCTTTGAAAGTGAGCTGTTCGGCTACGAGGGCGGCGCGTTCACCGGCGCGCTCAAATCCGGCAAACAGGGCAAGATGGAGCTCGCCGAGGGCGGCACGCTCTTTCTCGACGAGATCAGCGAGATGCCGATGAGCATGCAGGCAAAGCTGCTGACCGTTTTGCAGGACCGCCAGTTCGAGCGCGTAGGCGGCACGCGCCCCATCCCGCTCAACACGCGCATCATCTCGGCCTCGAACGCCGACATCCGCCAGCGCATCGCCGAGGGGCGCTTCCGCGCCGACCTCTTCTACCGGCTCAACGTCATCGACATGGAGATGTGCCCTCTGCGCGAACGTCTGGAGGACCTGCCGGAGCTGCTTGACGCATTCCTGCAGAAATTCAACCACCAGCTCGGCGCCGCTGTCGAGGGCTTCAGCGATGAAGTACTCGCGCTGTTCCGCCGCTACAGCTGGCCCGGCAATGTCCGGCAGCTGGAAAACATCGTCGAATACTGCGTCAACATGGCCGAGGGCAGTATCGTCCAGCCCGACGACCTGCCGCCGTCGTTCCTGCGCGAGCTCGAACAGCAGCCCCTCCCCGCCCTCAAAGAAGCCGAAGGCAGCGTCATCCGCGACCTGCTCAACCAGTACGGCTGGGACAGCGCCGGCAAAGCCCGCGCTGCTCAGGCCCTCGGCATCAGCGTCCGCACCCTCTACCGCAAAATGGAACAAGCCCACCTGACAGAGAAATAAGGAAGCCCCCTTTGCCGCATTTGTCGCCTCACGGCGACAAACAGGCCAACTAAAAATCCCGTGCCGCATTTGCTGCCTCCGGCAGCAAACAGGCCCCCCGCACCAAAAATCGGCGCAGCATCTCCCGTCCACCACCCGCCGCATTTTCTGCCCTACGGGCAGAAAACAGGCGCCAGCGTCGCAGACTTTGCGCCGCGCACGGCGCAAATAAATTTCAATCGTTTTTTCTGACGACATGTGCGTCAGAAAAAACACTTCTCAGCCCGCAAGTGTGGAATTCGCCCGCCAATGGCGGGCGAATTATGCGCGCAGCGGGCTGCACCCCCCTCAAAAAAGAGGGCTGTTCCCGTGGGGAACAGCCCTCTTTTTTGAAGTTATAATAGCATCGTGACCCCATTCTCCTCGATCCCGATCTCCACGATTGGCGCGCCGGGGTCGTACTCGCCGTCGAGCGTCCAGGGGATGTCCTCGGCGGTCTCCGCCGTCACGTGCCTGACGTGGCGGAAAATGAGGCCTTCGGAGTCGTAATAGTCCTTGTTGATGAGCGCCAGAATGAGCGCCTGCATCGCCGCGGGCGTTCTCGGCACGGGCACGAGCAGCAGCTCGAACTTGCCGTCGTCGAACGACACCTCGTCGGGCGAGAGCTTCATCAGCCCCGCGATCGACGTCGAATTGCTGATCGCGCCGAAAAGATACTCCCCGTCGAAGACCTCGTCGTCCGCCGTGATCTTCATGCGGTACGGGCAGAGCGTGTCGAGATTCTTGACGCCCTCGAGCAGGTACGCAAAGTGCCCGAACATATTCTTGATGTCCTGCTGCACGGTGTAGGTC
>CAVFND010000234.1:0-3125 GCA_963623615.1 Oscillibacter sp. ER4
ACCTGGAACTCACGCGCATGGTGTCGCTCCAGATGGGCCCGCAGACGAGACTTCTCCAGAACAACGACACGCTGATGGTCGAAAAGATCCAGTCCTCGCTCGTCAACACCATTCCCCTCTGGAAGAGTCAGATGGTGCTGGCGCTCGGTATGGAGCACAGCCGTCAGGCCACGGCCGCGCAGAGCGCTGTGACGGAGACGACGAACGAGCTGCTCAAGAAGAATGCCGACATGCTCAAGATGGGCACCATCGCCACGGCGAAGGAGGCCGAGCGCAGCATCGTCGATATCGAGACGCTGCAGCACACGAACGAACAGCTCGTCTCCACGCTCGACGAGGTCGTGAACATCCAGCGCGAGGGCGCGCAGAAGCGCAAGGAAGCGGAGGTCGAGCTCGGCCGCATCGAGGGCGAGCTGAAGCAGAAGCTCATGGAGCTGAGAAGCTGAGACGCTCCGGATAGGAGAAGCATATGAAATTCTTTCAAAAACGCGGCGTCGCCATCGTCGTGCTGATTCTGGCGATCGTCGCATCCAGCGCGTGGGGCCTTCACAAGGCGCCCGCCATCACCACGCCGACGGGCGGCGAAAAGGTCGACACCTCGCTCTCCACGGCGGCGTTCGAGCAGTACGTGCGCGACGAGGCGAACGTCCTCTCGGACAAGACCGAAAAGGCGGTCAGCCTTTACAACGCCAACTGGGACAAGATGTTCGGCAGCATCATGGCCGTCGTGACGGTGCAGTCGTCGGACGACCTTGAAAATACGGCGTATGACTACGCGGACACGATGCAGCTGGGTTCAGACGACGCCATTCTCGTCATCGCCAAACAGCAGCAGGACTATTATCTGATCGCCAGCGGCGATTTCTACGATCTGCTCAGCGGCCTTTCGCAGAGCTTTGTCGATTCCTGTATGGCAGGCAGCGTGCAGAAGGGCGACTATGACGCCGCAGTGCAGGAGCTCTGCTCCCAGCTCCACATGGAGCTGAGCCAGCAGTACCAGCAGAGCCAAGATAGTGGTGAGATTGCAAATATTCTCGTTGGGTTGATTTTTGTACTTATTGTGCTGTTTCTCATCTGGATCTGGCTCGACCGGATGCGCTACAAACGCTATCGCCGCCGTTACATGATGCCCGGCATGGGCGTACCGACGGTGGTGTATCACCCCATCTTTTGGGGACGCCGCCCCCCGCGCGGCCCGCGTCCGCCCCGTTCGGGCGGCCCCCGTCCTCCGCAGGGTGGACCCAGACCGCCGCACAGCGGCGGCTCCTCCGGCGGCAATCGCCGCCCGCCCCAGCCACCGAGACGGCCTTCAGGCGGCTCCGGTAATTCCTTCGGTGGCTTTGGCGGCAGCCGCAGCCGCGGAGGCGGCTTTGGCAGCGGAAACTTCGGCGGATTCGGCGGCAGTAGCCGCGGCGGCGGTTTCGGCGGAGGCGGCAGCTTCGGTGGTTTTGGCGGCAGCCGCGGCGGTGGCTTCGGTGGAGGTCACAGCGGCGGATTTGGCGGCGGCCGCGGAGGCGGCTTCGGCGGAAGACGCTGAAAAGCCAAAAGCTAATACAAAATGAAAAGCACGTCGGTCCAAGCCGACGTGCTTTTTCTTATCTTGTTTGCGGTGCGAAGTAATGATCCATCGCATAGGCAAAGTGCGCGTCGAACGCCTCCGCCGCCTGATGGCTGACCTTGCGGAAAGGCGTCAGCATGTCGAAGGCGTGGAACAGCCCCGGATAGACGTCGACCGCCGCCTCGACGCCCGCGGCACGAAGATTCTGAATAAACGTCATCGTCTCGGCGTAGAACGGCTCTGCCGTGCAGACAAATGTGTAGGTGGGCGGAAGACTGGAATAGTCCTCCCGCCGCGCCGCGGCGGCGTAGCAGGGCACGTTCTGCCCATGGAGCGAGCGCAGATAGCGCTTCCAGCCATAGTGGTTGCGCCTCGTGTTCCAGACCGGCGCGTGGTTGTCGCGCGAAGTCTCGGTGTCCTCATTGTCGATCATCGGGTAGAGCGGCATCTGATAGGCGATGTTGACGCCGCCGATATCCTTTTCGTACATGCACAGCGCCGCGGCCAGTCCGCCGCCCGCGCTCTCACCGCCGACCATGATCTGATCGCCGCGCACGCCGAGCTCGGCGGCGTGTTCCTTGAGGTAAAGGAGTGATGCGTGACAGTCGAGCAGCGCGGCAGGGTAGGGGGCCTCGCCGGCAAGGCGGTACTCCGGCGTCACGACCACCGCGCCAAAGCACTCGACAAGGTCCCGCGCGCGGGAGTGATAGATCATCTCGGCCATGCCGGTGATGTACCCGCCGCCGTGGATCCACAGCACGCCGGGGCGATGCGAGCGAATCGCGGCGTCCGTCGGCCGCAGCACGAGCAGTCGGAGCGCCCCGCCTGGGGACGGAATGGAAAGTTTTGTCGTGGTAAAGTTCATGGCATTGCCTCCGTAAGAAAAGTCGCGCGATTTAAGGAAAATCAGAACAAATATAGGATGTACCCAAAAAGAAGCCGCTTGCAGTGCAAGCGGCTTCTTTTTTGCGTCGGTGACCGGACTCGAACCGGTACGCTGCCGCCAGCGGCGGATTTTGAGCCTTTTATGCAACTGTGACGGGGTGCCTGTTTTGGGGGCGTTTCAGGAACCCCTGTCCCCGTCGAAACCCGCATAAAATCAGGCTTTTTCGCCCCGAAAGACTTGCGGACGGGCGTTTTTGAAAGAGGATTCAAATCGGCATTTTTCCCGATTTTGGAGAGAAATGCGGGAAGATAGGAGAGAAAAACCGGGAGACGGCCATACACCGCAGAATAGAGCTTCAAACCGACGAAAATCTATTTTTGAGGGGTTACAAATGGATGTATTCCCCATCAACTGGGACAGTGTTCCCAATGTAATGAACAAGGAACAATTCTTCCGGATCTGCCATATCAGCAAGTCCACGGCGTTGCACCTGCTCAAAAGCGGCAAGGTGCCCTGCGAGTGGCCGGGCAAGAAAACCCGGTGCTATAGAATCCGGAAAGAGGATGTGAAAGCCTATCTGGAGGAGCGGGCGATTTTCCCCGAACTCTATTCTGCACCGAAGGGCTGGTACGGTACCCACTATATGGCGAGGCTCTCCAAGGAACTGCCGGAGGACACGCT
>CAVFND010000235.1:0-3105 GCA_963623615.1 Oscillibacter sp. ER4
ATCTCCAAGTGCCCCAGCTCCTCGGTGCCGATGTCGGTCAGCAGGCCCTTAAGCTCGGGGTAGGGCATGGAGTAGCGCTGGGAGAGGTAGCGCAGTGACGCGCCGAGCTCCCCGTCGGGACCGCCGTACTGCGAGATGATCGCCGCGGCGAGCCGGGGATTCGGGTTTTTGATCTTGACGGGGTACTGTAACTTTTTCTCATATACAAACATTACTTTTCTCCCTCCAGATCCCACGGCCACGGATCATCCAGCCACTTGAAGCTGCCGGGCGTCACGTCCGTCTGCAAAATCGGGCCGTACTGCTTTTCATAGGCCTCGCGCCCCTCGCGGCCGAGCTTGACATACGACCAGTAGAGGTTCAAAACCTCGGTGTCCTCGGGGTGTGTGGTGAGATAGAGTCCCAGCTCGTCGATGGCAAAATCGAGCGCCATCAGCTCAGAGAGCGCCGTGTTGACGGCGGGGAACTTCGTTTTCATCTGCGCGTGGAAGGGAAGGTTCAGCCCCGGAAACAGCGTGCCGGCCTTGAGCGCATCCTGCTGAGAATAGCGCTCGGGGTCGTTTTTCTGCACGGGGACATAGGGAAAAGCCAGCGGCGCGCAGCAGCCGTTCGGCAGCGTGCCCACGCCGGACTCGGCGCGCATGGCTTTGTTGTCGTCCAAAGAAGTCTCCTCCTTGCAAAGAAATCGGGCATCCGCCCACACCATCCTATGCAGCGGGAGAAAAAAGGGAAGCGGGACTTTTCTTTTTGTTCAATGTCCTGTATAATGAAAGATACATAAGGCCGCGCCGCGGGGCATACATTGTTCCGGGGTGAGGGGTATTTTGTTTATCGTGTTCGGAAAAAAGGCGTTTTACGCCATATTCGCGCTGTTGCTCGTGCTGACGGCGGCGACCGTCAGCTTTCTCCTGCCGCCGGAGGCGGTCGAGACGAGCGTGTCGGCGCCGACGGGGAAGACCGTCTGGATCATCGACGCGGGGCACGGCGGGGAGGACGGCGGTGCCGTCGCCGCCGACGGCAGCAAGGAAAGCGACATGAACCTCGCCATCGCGCGGCGGCTCGACGCGCTGCTCGTTTTTCTCGGCGAGGAGACGCGCATGACGCGCACGGAGGATATCTCCATCCACGACGATAGCGCGTTGACGCTGCGGGAAAAGAAGCGCTCTGACCTTGAAAACCGTGTAGAGATCGTCAACAGCACGCAAGGTTCTATCCTTGTCAGCGTCCACCAGAACAGCCTTCCGTCGTCCAAGCGGACGCACGGCGCACAGGTGTTCTACGGCAAAAAAGAGGGGAGCGCCGAGCTTGCGAATACGGTGCAGCTCGCGCTGAACCGGACCGTCAACGCGGGCAACGAGAAAACGGAGAAAGCCATCGACGCGTCAATCTTCCTGATGAAAAACGTCACCGCGCCCGCGATCCTCATCGAGTGCGGATTTTTGAGCAACGAGAGCGAAACGGTGCTTTTGAAAAGCAGCCAATACCAGCAAAGATTGGCCGTTGTGATCGCGTCCAGCCTTTTACAGCAACAACAGTAAAGTAAAAGAGGTTTATAATATGGCAAAGGCAAAAAGCGTATTTTTCTGCACGGAGTGCGGCAATGAAACTCCCAAATGGGCGGGCCGCTGCCCGAGCTGCGGCGCGTGGAACACGCTCGTAGAGCAGGCCGTCAGCGACGTTGCAAAGGCGAAAACGGGCGGCCGCAGCCGCGCGCTGCGCACCAAGGCACACCCGATCGCAGAGCTCGACACGGCGAAGGAGATCCGTTTTCCCACCGGCATGGGCGAGCTCGACCGCGTGCTCGGCGGGGGCGCTGTGCAGGGCTCGCTCGTGCTTGTCGGCGGCGCGCCTGGCATCGGCAAGTCAACGCTGATGCTGCAAATCTGCGGAAAATTGAGCGAGAATGCGAAAATTCTGTACGTTTCCGGTGAGGAATCGCCGCGTCAGCTTAAGCTGCGCGCCGACCGCCTCGGCGTGCAGTCGGACAACCTGTACGTGCTGTCCGAGACCCGCCTTGGCGATGTGCTGGAATCCGTCGAAGAGGAAAAGCTCGACGTTTTGATCGTCGACTCCATCCAGACGCTCTATCAGGACTCGCTCGAATCGCCCGCGGGCAGCGTGGCGCAGGTGCGCGCCTGCACGCTGGAGCTGATGCAACTGGCCAAAGGGGAGGGCATCACCGTCTTTGTCATCGGGCATGTCAACAAGGAGGGCTCCATCGCGGGCCCGAAGGTCTTGGAGCACATGGTCGACTGCGTGCTGTACTTCGAGGGTGAGGCGCACATGAGCTATCGCATCCTGCGCGCAGCGAAAAACCGCTTTGGCGCGACGAACGAGATCGGCGTATTCGAAATGCGCAGCGAAGGCCTTGTCGAGGTGCCGAACCCGTCGGAAATGCTGCTCTCGGGCCGTCCAGACGACGCGCCCGGCACCTGCGTGACCTGCGTGATGGAAGGCCAGCGCCCGGTGCTGGCCGAGGTGCAGGCGCTGCTCGCGCCCGCGGCGCAGTCGGTCTCGCGGCGAACAAGCAACGGCTTTGACTACAACCGCGCCGCCATGCTGATGGCGGTGCTCGAAAAGCGCGGCGCGCTCAAGGTGTCCGGCTGCGACGCGTTTTTGAACGTCATCGGCGGACTCAGCGTGGACGAGCCTGCGGCAGACCTTGCCGCCGTGCTGGCGCTGGCATCGAGCTATCTCGACAAGCCCATCGGCAACCACGTCGCTGCTATCGGCGAAGTCGGCCTGACTGGTGAGCTGCGCAGCGTGAACCATCTTTCCGAACGGCTCAGCGAGGTGCACCGTCTGGGCTTTGAGACGTGCATCATCCCAAAGCAGCGCAAAGATCAGATCCGCGCGCCGCAGGGACTCGCGCTGATCGAAGCGCGCAATATCGCCGAAGCGCTGCGCGCCATCGTGCAAGCGTAAACGCCGGCGTGCCGGCTGCAACGCAGCGTCTACATAATTATAATATTGATAATATAACAGCAAGACCGGCAGCGTGAAAACGCTGCCGGTCCCATAGAATCTCGTGATCCAGACAAAGGAGGTTTTTGCCGCCAGCCACGCCAAAACGCTCATTTCTGCAAAAATCCGCTTTTCCGCTCC
>CAVFND010000236.1:0-3087 GCA_963623615.1 Oscillibacter sp. ER4
TCATCGTGATAACGGATGTACCGCTCATTCTTCGGATTTGCCCAGCGGCAGCGTGTTTTTCCGTCGGGAAATTAAGTGTTTCTCTACTGCTGATTGCGAAACGTATCTGCTCAGGCCAGATGATCTCAAATGTACCATCATTTGGCTGCCGGGTCAGCGATAGCGGTGAGGTGTGAAGAATCAGATTGTAGCAGTCTTTCACCGCAGACAAAGGAAGCTGTACTACTTCCTGCGTTTTCTCTTGCTGATGTAAGAACCTCAGAATGTGTATTGCACTTTCTGTAAAGTTTACTACCAGCAGTACGACAGACTCACCATCGAACACAGGATAGCCAAGATATTGCCCGTCCACAGACTCATAGACCATACCATCTGGATAGTGGATAAGATACAGCCTATTGCTTTGCACAGATTTTTTCTGCCGGAATAGTTCTTCAGCTTCATAGAGATCGCCGTGAACATAATCTGTTGCCCGGTACCATTCACTGGTTCCTCCCCGTACAAGTTCCATGTTAGTCATGCCACGTATGTCAATAGTCCGCATTAACGTACCTCTCTTTCACACGTTCCGATTTGTTACGCCCTCATCCCTTGTCAAAGTGCACCGTCCAGACCTCGATCCCGTAGAACGGGGAAGAGACGGTGGGGTTCAGTCCGTCGATGAGGCCGCTCGGCGTCAGGACCGACGCGGTCTTGAACGCGATGGGCGCGATGGGCGCGCTCTGGGCAAGATAGCGGTACAGCGCGCGGGCGGTCTGCTCCGTCTCGTTGAGCGAGAACGCGTCGAGCAGCGCGTCGCACTGCTCGTCTGCGTAGCGGCCGTAGTTCAGCGCGCCGCCGGTGCGCACAAGCGACGAAATGTCCCAGTTTGCCGTCAGGCGCACTTCGCCGAGATACAGGTCAAAATTCCCGTTTTGCAGCGCGGTCAGATAGTCGCTCCACGGGAGCGAACGGACGCTGACCGTCAAAACGTCGGTCGAGATCGTGCGGCTCAGATAGTCGGCGATGGAGACCTTGAACGAGTCGCTCTCGCTGACTAAAATCGTCACCGTGCGGGGGCGGTTTTCCGTTACACCAGAGCTCTCGAGCGCGGCGGAGAGGTCGGGAGAGGCGAGCGTCGACGCCATCTCGGTGGGATAGAGCTTGGAGCGCGGCGAGAGCGGGAAGCGTGCCGCCTCGGCATGTCCTGCGAGATAGCCCGTTGTGATGGTCGCGCGGTCGATCACGCCCGCGAGGGCGCTGCGAAGCGACGCGTCAGAGAGCGGCGCGCGCTGCGTGTTGAAGCCGAGGTAGATCATGTTTGCCGTCGCGTAGTCGGTGAGCGCCGTGTCTGCGCTGTGCAGATCGCCCGTGCTGCTCGTCAGGTCAGCCGAGAGCAGGTGCACCTCGCGCGAGGAGAAGAGGTAAGACGCCGTGTCCGCGTCCTTGGCGGCGTGCAGCTCGATGCGGTCAAATGGCAGCGTGACATCGCTGCGCCAGTCGGGGTTCTGCTTGAGGCATGCGCCGTCGCTGTCCGTGACGAAGAGATACGGCCCCGTGCCGAGCGGTACGGTGTCCTTCTCCGAGCCGGATTTGACGATGGGAATGTCGAGCAGTGCGGGGAACGCGCTGTCCGCGCGCGTGAGATTGACGATGAGCGTGCCGTTGCTCGCGCGCATCGAGGCGACATTGGCAAAGCGCGCGCTGTACCGCTCGCTGCTCTGTGCGCGGCGGAGCGTGGCGAGCACGTCGCTTGCCGTCAGGCTGCTGCCGTCGGAAAAGCTGACGCCGTCGCGGAGGTAAAAGGTGTAGCTTGTGTAGTCGTCATTGTGCTCATAGCGGCTGCACAGCACGTTCTGCGGCGCAAACGACTCGTCCAGCACGAAAAGCCCCTCATAGAGCAGCGCGCCGAGCGTCTGCTGCATCCCGTCGGGGCAGGTGATGGGGTCGAGCGTCACGCCCTGCAAATACGGCAGCGCGAACGACGTGATCGGCGTCAGGGTGGAGGCAGTGTCCTCTTCTGCCGGCGGCGTTTCCTCCCAGAAGTCGCCGCTGCTGTCGTCGCTCACGTCGCTGTTCCAGCAGCCGGAGAGCGAAAGAGCAAGTGTCAGCGCGCACAAGAGCGCCGCGATCCGGCGCTTCACAGCGCATCCTCCGTAAGACAGATCATCGCCGCCATGCCGCCGCGCTGGTCGCCCATCGCGCGGTGCGACCAGTAGCGCTCGGGGTGGCACTTCGTGCAGTCGGGATGCACGTCGATGCGCGAAGGGTCGATGCCCGTGCGCAGCAGCCACAGGCGGTTGATCGCCTTCAAGTCGATGTGGTACTTGTCGCCGCGTTTTTCGATGCGCTCGTCCATCGCGGGATCGAGCAGGGCAAAAAAGGCGTCGGCCACGTCGCTGTCGGTCTCAAAGCAGCACTTGCCGATGCTCGGGCCGATGGCGGCGCGCAGTGTGTAGGGGTCGGCACCGTAGCAGCTCATCATCGACACCGCGGCCTTGAGCGCAATGCCGCTCGCCGTGCCGCGCCAGCCGGCGTGCACCGCGCCGATCGAGCGCGAGGTCGGGTCGTAGAGCGTGATGACGCAGCAGTCCGTCCCGTAGGCGAACAGCGGCAGGTTCGGTACATTCGTGATGAGCCCGTCGGCGTCATAGGGGCGGTCGTCCCAGAGAATTTTGCCCGCGTCCTCCTCGGTCGCAATGCGCACGAGGTCGGAGTGAATCTGGCGGCAGCCGACGGCGCGGCTCGCGTCAAACCCCACGGCCTCGCCGAGACGGCGGTAGTTTTCGAGTAAATTTTCGCTGCTGTCGCCCTTGTTGTCGGCAAAGTTGAGCGAATCATAGGGCGCGGGACTCACGCCGCCGTGCCGCGTCGTGAACGCATGCACCGCGCCGCTCCCCGCGGCGGTGACGATGTCGGACGTGTCGTAGATGAGACCGTTTACGTTGTGTTCGGTGAAAGACATCAAAAAGTGCCTCCTTTTTCTGCACCCAAAGGGTGCGGAGATGTCGCCGCCCGTCCCAGGCGGCGGGGGAAATGCAGCCCAGAGGGCTGCGCGGGTCAAAGGGGGTATTCTCTTCTCGAAGAGAATACCCCCTTTGTATCCCC
>CAVFND010000237.1:0-3059 GCA_963623615.1 Oscillibacter sp. ER4
GTGCTCGGCACGGTGCAGGAGACGCCGTCGATCCTGCATAAGATCATGATGCCGCCCAAAATGAGCGGCACTGTAAAGGAGATCAAGTCCGGCAGCTTCACCGTCGAGGACGTCGTCGCCGTGGTCGAGACCGACAAGGGTGAGACAAAGAAACTCACGATGATCCAGAAGTGGCCGGTGCGCGTGGGCCGTCCGTACACGAAGAAGTACCCGCCCGTCACGCCGCTCCAGTCCGGCCAGCGCATTGTGGACACATTCTTCCCCGTGGCCAAGGGCGGCACGGCGGCGATCCCCGGCCCGTTCGGCAGCGGCAAGACCGTCATGCAGCACGCGCTTGCCAAATGGGCGGACGTGGACCTCGTCGTTTACATCGGCTGCGGCGAGCGCGGCAACGAGATGACCGACGTTCTGCGCGAATTCCCCGAGCTCATCGACCCGCGCACGGGCGAGAGCCTGATGAAGCGCACGGTGCTGATCGCCAACACCTCGGATATGCCGGTCGCGGCGCGCGAAGCGAGCATCTACACCGGCATCACGATTGCCGAATACTTCCGCGACATGGGTTATGCCGTCGCGGTCATCGCGGACTCGACCTCCCGCTGGGCGGAGGCCCTGCGCGAAATGTCGGGACGTCTTGAAGAGATGCCGGGTGAAGAGGGTTATCCCGCGTACCTTTCCTCGCGACTTGCGCAGTTCTACGAGCGCGCGGGCGTGGTCGAATGTCTCGGCAGCGACGAACGGCAGGGCAGCCTGACCGCCGTCGGCGCGGTCTCGCCTCCGGGCGGCGACCTCTCTGAACCGGTCTCGCAGGCGACGATGCGCATCGTCAAGGTCTTCTGGGCGCTGGATTCGTCGCTTGCCTACCGCCGCCACTTCCCGGCCATCAATTGGCTGAATTCCTATTCGCTCTATTTAGACTCCCTGCGCCCGTGGTACAGCGAGCATCTGGGACATGAATTCCTCGAAAACCGCGAGTGGGCCATGGCGATGCTGCAGGAGGAGTCGAACCTCAACGAGATCGTGCAGCTTGTCGGTAAGGACTCCCTCGGCGCGAAGGACCAGATCACGCTCGAGGTCGCGCGTATGATCCGCGAGGACTTTTTGCAGCAGAACTCGTTTGCCGACAACGACGCCTATTCCGAATACGACCGTCAGGCGCGCATGCTGGCGCTCATCCGCCAGTACGACACGCAGTGCCTGAGCGCCGCCGAGCGCGGTGGGAACCTGAGCGAGCTGTTTGCCATCCCTGCGCGCGAAAAGATCGGACGCGCCAAGGGCGTGCCCGCCGACCAGTACAAGGACGCCTACGCGAACCTGCTCGTCGAGATGGAGGAGCAGATCGCCGCGATCGCTGAGAAAGGAGAGAAGGAAGAATGATCCGTGAATATAAGACCATCCGCGAAATTTCCGGCCCTCTGATGGTCGTGGACCATGTGCAGGGCGTCACATATGACGAGCTGGCAGAGATCGTCCTCTCCGACGGCAGCACGCGCCGCTGCAAGGTGCTTGAGGTCAACGGCGACCGCGCGGTCGTGCAGTTGTTTGAGGCATCGGCAGGCATCAACCTCGCCGATTCTCGTATCCGCTTTTTGGGCCACCCGCTCCAGCTCGCCGTGTCGCGCGACATGCTGGGCCGCGTCTTCAACGGCATGGGCCAGCCCATCGACGGCGGCCCCGAGATCATCGCCGACGAGCACCGCGACATCAACGGCCTTGCGATGAACCCCGCGGCGCGCAACTACCCCAACGAGTTCATCCAGACCGGCATTTCGAGCATCGACGGTTTGAACACCCTTGTCCGCGGGCAGAAGCTGCCCATCTTCTCTGGTTCGGGTCTGCCGCACGCGCAGCTGGCCGCGCAGATTGCGAGACAAGCGAAGGTTTTGGACGGCGAGAGCAACTTCGCCGTCGTCTTCGCCGCCATCGGCATCACGTTTGAAGAATCCGAGTTCTTTGTCAACGAATTCAAGCGCACCGGTGCCATCGACCGCACGGTGTTGTTTACCAACCTTGCCAACGACCCTGCGGTCGAGCGTATCGCGACGCCGCGCATGGCGCTGACCGCCGCAGAGTATCTGGCATTCGACTGCGGCATGCACGTGCTCGTCATCCTGACGGATATCACGAACTACGCCGAGGCCCTGCGCGAGATCAGCGCGGCGAAGAAGGAAGTCCCCGGCCGCCGCGGCTATCCCGGCTACCTCTACACCGACCTTGCGACGATGTATGAGCGTGCGGGCCGTCAGGTGGGCAAGGACGGTTCTATCACGATGATCCCCATCCTGACGATGCCCGAGGACGACAAGACCCACCCCATCCCCGACCTGACGGGCTATATCACTGAGGGGCAGATTATTCTCTCGCGTGAGCTGTACCGCCGCGGCATCAACCCGCCGGTCGATGTGCTGCCGAGCCTGTCCCGACTCAAGGACAAGGGCATCGGCGCGGGCAAGACGCGCGAGGACCATTCCGGCACGATGAACCAGCTCTTCGCGGCCTATGCCACCGGTAAGGAGAACAAGGAGCTCATGTCGATCCTCGGCGAGGCGGCGCTGAGCCCGACGGACCTTCTCTACGCCAAGTTTGCCGACGAGTTTGAAAAGCGCTATGTCGCGCAGGGCACGGACGAGAACCGTTCCATCGAGCAGACGCTCGACCTCGGCTGGGAGCTTTTATCCCTCCTGCCGCGCAGCGAGCTCAAGCGCATCAAGCCGGAGTATATCGACAAGTATCTCAAGAAGGAAGAGTAAGGGGGGAGAAAAGTGCCTACGACCACTGTAAATCCCACCCGCATGGAGCTCACGCGCCTCAAGGGGCGGCTGCGCACCGCCCAGCGTGGGCACAAACTTCTCAAGGACAAGCGCGACGAGCTGATGAAGCAGTTCATGGAGGTCGTGCGCGAGGACCTGGCGCTGCGGCAGAAGGTGGAGCAGTCGCTCACGAAGGCCTACGGCTCATTCACCGTGGCGAGCGCGCTGATGTCGCCGGAGATGCTCGAGCAGGCGCTGCTGTGCCCCAAGCAGAGCGTTTCACTCGAAACGAGCACGGAGAACGTGATG
>CAVFND010000238.1:0-3045 GCA_963623615.1 Oscillibacter sp. ER4
CTCCTGTGCAGCGTCCCCACCGTGCAGCGGAAGATCTTTTCCTCCGGCCACGTCGCCTTGTAGACAATGGCCGCGGGCGTCTTCTCTTCGTAACCGCCCGCAAGGAGCTCGCCTTGCAGCTTTTCCGTGAGCGAGGTGCTCAAAAACAGCACCATCGTCGCCTGATGTGCGGCCAGGGAGCGGATGGATTCGCGCTCAGGCACCGGTGTGCGGCCCGCCGCGCGCGTGATGATGACCGTCTGGCTCACGTTCGGCAGCGTGTATTCCGCCCGCAGCGCCGCGGCCGCGCCGCAGAACGAGCTGACGCCGGGGCAGACGTCAAAGTCGATGCCGCGCTTTGTGAGCGCGTCAAACTGCTCGCGCACCGCGCCGTAGATGCTCGGGTCGCCTGTGTGCAGGCGCACGGTGGTCTTTCCCTCGCGCTCCGCCCGCTCGATGAGGGCGATGACCTCCTCAAGCGTCAGCTTCGCGCTGTCGTGGAGCTCGCAGTCCGGTTTCGTGAGCTTTAAGAGCTCAGGGTTCACGAGCGAGCCCGCGTAGATGACCACGTCCGCCTCGCCGAGGAGCCGCGCCCCGCGCAGCGTGATGAGGTCCGGCGCGCCGCTGCCGGCGCCCACAAAATGTACCACGTTCAGCCCTCCCTGATCGTTTTGAGTAAGTCCTCTGCGTGTTCCGTCTCGCAGAGGAAGCCATATTCTTTGGAAAATAAGATCGCGCCGCTCTGGAGCTCGCCGCTCTTGTAGCCGAGCATCGTGCCGATGCGCCGCCCCAAACGCGCAAGAAAGGCGTCCTTCAGCCCCTCTTCGTCCAGAATGCGCAGCGCATCGTCGCAGGTAGCGCAGTGCAGAATTTCCTCCGCGCGCTCTGCGCGCAGGCCCAGCGCCGCGCTGTGCGAGGCGATGATCTCCATGCGGCAGTCGCCGAATTTCGAATGCGTGTTCCACATGCCGCCCGCGAGCTTGACAAGCTTGCCGATGTGCCCGATGAGCAGCGCGCCGCGAAAGCCGAGTTCCTTGCAGAATTCCAAACTGTCGCCGATGAAGTTCGACGTCAGCACCGCCGTCTTCGGGTCAAGGCCGATAAAGTCGCGAATGTAGTCCGCACCGTAGTTGCCGGGCGCAAGAAGAATGTAGTCCGCGCCGCTCTCGCGCCGCTGCCGCAGCTCCACGCGGATGGTGTCGAGCAGCGCCTGCTTGCTCATCGGCTCGACGATGCCGGTCGTCCCCAGAATGGAGATGCCGCCCTCGATGCCAAGGCGCGGGTTGAAGGTCTTCTTCGCGAGCGCTTCGCCCTCCGGCGCGGAGATCGTCACGTCGATGCCGCCGTCGTAGCCGACAAGGGTACAGACCTCGCGCACGTTTTCTTCGATCATTTTTCGTGGCACAGAGTTGATGGCCGCCGCGCCCACGGGCTGGTCGAGCCCCGGCTTTGTCACGCGGCCGACGCCCTCGCCGCCGTTGATGCTCACACCGGCCTTTCCGGATTTTTTCACCGCGGCAAAAATGAGCGTGCCGCGCGTCACGTCCGGATCGTCGCCGCTGTCCTTTTGGATGGCGCAGCTCACCCCGTCCGCGGACATCTGAATGTCCAGCACATCGAGATTCAGTTCAATGCCCTTGGGCGTTTGCAGGCGGATGGTCTCTTTCCTCTTGCCCGTCAGCAGCATCCACGCCGCGGCCTTAGCCGCCGCGGCGGCGCACGAGCCGGTCGTGTAGCCGAGGCGCAGGCGCTTGCCGTCCTTTACGAGATATTCTTCCATCTTTTTACCGCCTGATCTGATAGAGCAGGGCGTTGCATACTGCCGCGGCCACATTGCTGCCGCCCTTGCGCCCGCGCGCGACGATGTACGGCGCGCGCGCCTTTTCGATGATGAGTTCCTTGCTCATCTCCACGTTCACAAAGCCCACCGGCACGCCGATGATGAGCGCGGGGGCCACCTTTCCCTCTTCCATCAGCTGTTCCAGCGACAAAAGCGCCGTCGGCGCATTGCCGATGGCAAAGATGCAGGGCTTTTCAAGCGCCGCCGCCTTTTCCATCGAGACGAACGCCCGCGTCACGCCGCGCACCTTCGCTTCCTGTGCGACGTCAGGGTCGGACATGAAGCAGTGCACCTCGCCGCCGAGGCTCGCGAGGATCGTCTTGTTGATACCCGCCTTTGCCATCTGCGTATCGGTGACGATGTCGCAGCCACCCTTCAGCGCGGCGATGCCCTTTTGCACCGCGTGCTCGGAAAACGTCAGATTGTCGGCATAGTCAAAGTCCGCCGTCGTGTGGATGACGCGCTTGATGACAAGCTCGTTTTCGGGGGCGAGCACACGGTCTCCCAGCAGCTCCGTGATGATCTCGAAGCTGCGCTGTTCAATTTCCATCGGCTTCATCGGCTCACTCATGGCGGTGTTTCTCCTTTCGGCAGGCTTCAATAAAGCGCACGGCGGCGCTCAGGTTTGCGTAAAAGTGGAAGTGCGGATAACCTGCGCAGAGCGTTTTGCCCACATACGCGCAGCGCCAGCTCCTGCCGCTTGGCTTTTCCGCGAGAAAGTCCTCTCCCGGATTTTCCGCGTCCCAGCGGTGGAACTCGTGTGCAGGGATCTGCTCGCCCGCGGCGAACAGCATCGAATCCCGCTGCGCCGTCAGCGTCAGGTAGCCAAAGCGTGTCAGCTTTCCCGCGTCGAAGCAGCTGCCCGATAAAACGCCCGCCATCTCGTGGCCTGCGATGGACTGCGTCAGGTACATGAAGCCGCCGCACTCGGCGATGCAGGGCAGTCCCCCTTCCACCGCCGCACGGACGGAAGCGCGCATCGCGGCATTCGCCTCCAACTGCTCTGCGTAGAGCTCGGGATAGCCGCCGCCGAGGTACAGGCCGTGCAGGTCTTCCGGTAGATGTTCGTCCGACAGCGGGCTGAATGGTACGAGCTCCGCGCCAAGGCGGTGCAGAAGCTCCAAGCTGTCTTCATAATAAAAGCAAAACGCCCTGTCGCGCGCGACGCCGATACGCACGCGCTCGCCCGCCTCCGGAATCTTGGACGGCGTGAATGCGAGCGGCGG
>CAVFND010000239.1:0-3041 GCA_963623615.1 Oscillibacter sp. ER4
GCAGCGGCGCGACCTGCTTTTAGCACTATTTCGGCCTGATGATCCGCAACGACACGCAGGAGACCTATCAACTGCGCGTCCGCGTCGGCGAAACGGTTGAGGCTGAGTGGCGCGCGAGCGCGGAGCTGACGGAGCGCTACGCGGTCGTTGAGCGCAACCACGAAATGCGCATGCAGTACTGGGGCGGCTACATCCGCCACAACGAGCTCTACCGGCAGGGGTTTGATTGGCAGGGCAACCTGCTCGCGGAAACACCCGTCGCCGTGAACGACGCGGTGATGATGTATTCGCCGTATCTGGAAGAAAGCAAAAGGGAAGGCTGAAAGCCTTCCCTTTTGCTTATTCAGCCGTTTCGCCCGTCTCTTCGGGCGTTTCCTCTTCCTCGGGCTCTTCCCACGACTGCATCGTGGCGACGCAGCGGTTGATGTTCTTGCCCTCGGCGTAGAACTTGGCCTCGTAGTCGGTCATCACGCCGCGCTGTCCGTTCGCGTGCAGGTCGCGCGTGACCTCGGAGAGTGCAAAGCCGAACTGCGGAATTTCCTCGATCGACCACTCGAACAGCGGATCGTTGTCGGTCTTGAAGTGGATCTGCCCGTTCTCCTTGAGCACCTTGCGGTAGAGCTTTAAGAAGTTGCCGTGCGTCAAGCGGCGCTTGGCCTGCCGCTTGGGCGGCCACGGATCGCAGAAGTTGATATAGATGCGGTCGACCTCACCCTGATCGAAAATCTCGGGCAGCTGGTTGGCGTCGATGTCGATAAAGAAGATATTGTGCAGCTCTGCCCTGGCCACGCGCTCCATCGCGACGACCATCGCGTCGGGGACCTTTTCGACTGCGATGAGCAGCACGTCGGGCTCAGCCGCCGCGGTCTCGGCGGTGAAGCGGCCCTTGCCGCAGCCGAGCTCCACGCGAATTTCCTTCGCCTCGGGCATCAGCTCGCGCCAGTGGCCCTTGCGCTCGTAGGGGTCCTTGATCTGATATGCCCCGCACCGCTCCATGCGGGGAAGCAGGTTTTTCTTTTTGCGCATTCGCATAGAATGAACCTCGTTTTCTTATAATTCAATCTAATCATATCGAAAATTGACGCAAGAGACAAGTCATTTTCTGAATTTTTGTACAAGTTTTGCTGCATCGGGGAAAAAGATCGTTAAAAATGCAACGTTTCTTGCAGCGGCGGCGGAAAAATGTGAAACTTTTTTGAAAAAAGTGATTTTTCTCTTGCAAATGTGCTTTTCCACCCATATAATAGGGAGCAGTTGAAGAAGACAGGAGGAGACACACGATGTCTTTTGTCAAATATGAACCCAGGGGCAATATTGCCTACCTCATCATCGACCGTGAAAAGGCGCTCAATGCGCTCAACTCTCAGGTGCTCGCCGACCTCGACGCCGCGCTTGACGCGGTGGACTTAAACGAGATCCGCTGCCTGATCGTCCGCGGCGCGGGCGAGAAGTCCTTTGTCGCCGGCGCGGACATTGCGCAGATGAAGGAGCTCAGCAAGGCGGAGGCGGAGGCTTTCGGCAAGCAGGGCAACGATGTGATGCGCAAGCTCGAGGCGTTCCCCATCCCGACGATCGCGGCAGTGGGCGGCTACGCTCTCGGCGGCGGCTGCGAGCTTGCGATGAGCTGCGACTTCCGCATTTGTTCCGATACCGCCGTCTTCGGCCAGCCCGAGACGGGCCTTGGCATCACGCCGGGCTTTGGCGGCACGCAGCGCCTTGCGCGTCTGGTCGGCTCCGGCATGGCCAAGCAGATGATCTACACCGCCCGAAACATCAAGGCGGACGAGGCCTACCGCATCGGCCTTGTCAACGCGGTCTATCCGCTCGCCGACCTCTACGCTGCGGCAGAAAAGCTCGCGGGCCAGATCGCCGCCAACGCGCCCATCGCGGTGCGCGCGTCCAAGCAGGCCATCAACGACGGTCTCCAGGTCGATATCGACCACGCCGTCGTCGTCGAGGAGAAGAATTTCGGCTCCTGCTTTGACACTGCCGACCAGCAGGAGGGCATGGGCGCTTTCCTCGAAAAGCGCAAGCACGAGCCCTTTATCAACAAGTGATTCCATAGAATTATCTATTTATATTGTAGGAGGATACACACAATGAAAGTTGCAGTTTTCGGCGCCGGTACCATGGGCAGCGGCATCGCTCAGGTCTTCGCGGCCAAGGGTCACACCGCTCTGATGTACGCTTCCAGCGTTGCTTCCGCTCAGCGCCACAAGGATAAGCTCGCCGCTTCCCTGCAGAAGCGCGTCGAGAAGGGCAAGATGACCGAAGAGGCCAAGGACGCCATTCTTGCCAATATCCTCGTCGAGGAGAAGTCCGCCGCGGCGGACGCTGACCTCGTCATCGAGTGCGTCAAGGAGGAGATGGGCACCAAGCGCGAGCTTTTGACCGAGCTCGACGAAATGTGCAAGGATTCCACCGTCTTCGCGACCAACACCTCTTCTCTGTCCGTCACCGAGATGGGTCTCGGCCTCAAGCACGCCGTCATCGGCATGCACTTCTTCAACCCCGTGCCCAGCATGAAGCTCGTTGAGGTCATCCGCGGCGCCAACACCACGCAGGAGACCTTTGATTTCATCTACAACCTCTCCAAGGAGATCGGCAAGGAGCCCGTCGAGGTCGCTGAGGCTCCGGGCTTCGTCGTCAACAAGATCCTGATTCCGATGATCAACGAGGCCATCGGCCTGGTCGAGACCGGCGTCGCCTCTGTCGAGGATATCGACAAGGCCATGATGCTCGGCGCGAACCACCCCATGGGCCCCCTCGCCCTCGGCGACTTCATCGGCCTGGATGTCTGCCTTGCCATCATGAACGTCCTGTACAGCGAGACCGGCGATCCGAAGTATCGTCCCGCTCTGCTGCTCAAGAAGATGGTCCGCGGCGGCCAGCTCGGCAAGAAGTCCGGCAAGGGCTTCTACGATTACAGCAAGAAGTAATCACACGAAAAAAGTGCAAAAAAGGAAGGCAGTTCGCGCAAACTGCCTTCTTTTTTCCGTTTTGGAATGGAAGCGATTCCCAAAAATGACAGGAAACTGTCA
>CAVFND010000240.1:0-3033 GCA_963623615.1 Oscillibacter sp. ER4
GTATGGGAAGGTAACATGAAAGCGATTTAGTTGTGGTGCTCCTCGGCCCAGAGCTTTTCGGCTTCAGGGCGCCAGCAGGCGGCGTAGGACTCGCACTTGTTGCACAGGTGCTCCACGCTCTCGGGCGCTTCCAGATCAGTCGAATGCGCGCCGGAGCGCGCGACCATCTGGGGCAGGTATTCGGGATTTTCCAGCATCGGGCAGGGGCGCAGGTGGTTGTTGTTGAACGGCTGGCCCTTGCGGTACTCGAGGAACAGCGGCTGCTGCAAGCACTCGAGGAAGCTCTTTTCGCGGATGTTCGCGCCCGAATAGTGGATGAACACGCAGGGCTCGACGTCGCCCGCGGCGTTGATATGGCAGTAGAGCTTGCCGCCGGCGATGCAGCCGCCTGTGAACTCGCCGTCGTTCTGGAAGTCGATGGCGAAGATCTCCTTGCCGCCGGTAATGCCGCGGATCTCACGCACGCGGTCTTTCATATAGGCCCGCTGCTCGGGCGTGAGCAGCAGGTCGGTCGTCGCACCCATGCCGACGGGCATGTAATGGAAGTACCAGGCGAAGAAGCAGCCCTTGGAGATGAGCAGATCAAGGAACTCATCGCTCGTGACGACCTTGTAGTTCTTGCTCGTGTAGCAGATGGAGACGCCGAACGGGATGTGGTTTTTGTGCATGAGGTCCATCGCGGCGAGCGCCTTTTCAAAATGACCTGCGCCGCGGCGGCCGTCGTTGGCATCCTCAAAGCCCTCAATGCTGACCGAGACGATGAAGTTGCCCACGCGCTTGAGCTCATCGCAGAAAGCCTGGTCGATGAGCGTGCCGTTCGTGAAAGCGTGGAAGGCGATGTCGCGGTGCTTTTCGCACAGGCGGAAGATGTCTGCCTTGCGCATGAGCGGTTCGCCGCCGGTGAAGAGGCAGGCATGGGTGCCGAGCTCCGCGCCCTCGGTCAGCACGCGGTCCATTTCCTCAAAGGTGAGGTTCTGCTTGTGGCCGTATTCCGCAGCCCAGCAGCCCGCGCAGCGCATATTGCAGGCGCTCGTCGGGTCCATGAGGACGATCCACGGGATGTTGCAGCCGTACTTTTCGGAGTTCTTCTGCGCCTGCTGGAAGCCGCGGAAGCCGCCTTCGTAGGCGGCGGCCGTCAGGAAGGTCTTGAGAAGGTAGGGGTCGCACTCACGCAGCAGACGCTCGGCGTAGTGCGCCCACTTACTGTCGGGGTCGTTTGCAATCTGGTGCAACATCTCAAAGGTCTCCGGCGTCCAGACGCTGGAGTGAATTTTCTGGACCATATTGACAAAGTCGTTTGCGACGGTGCAGACATCCTTCGTCTGGCTTTTTTTGATGAGCGAGTCAAGCATGGTCTCAAAGGCCTTGCGCTCTGCTGCATGGGCGATCTTCTCTGCTGTATTCAAAGTATCACGATTCCTTTCCTTGCCCGCGATGCGTCGGGCGTCCTTGTATTAAGGGGAAAGGGAAGAATCCTTTCCCTCTGCTGCCTGTGCGGCGATTTTTTGGAGCTTTTCCATGCGCGCGTCGAGCTGTGCGCTGATCTCGGCGCACTCATAGAGCTCGCGCTCCACAAAGCCCATTTCGGGGAGATTTTTCTTGTAGCGAATTTTATGCTCAAGGCTGGCCCACCAATCCATCGAGATCGTGCGGAACTGCACCTCGACCTTCATGAGCCGCTTCTGGTCATGCAGGAAGATGGGCGTTTCGACGATGAGGTGGAGGCTGCGGTAGCCGTTTGGCTTGGGGGTTGCGATGTAGTCCTTGCGCTCAAGGAGCGTGATGTCATCCTGACGCAGCAACGCGTCGGACAGCTTGTAGATGTCCGACGGGTGCGAGCAGATGACGCGCACGCCCGCGATGTCGTTCAGATTCTTTTCGATGCTCTCCACCGTGAGCGGATAGCCGCGGCGCGTGAGCTTTTCCATGATGCTCTCGGGGGACTTGAGGCGGGTCTTGATCGTCTCGATGGGGTTGCGGTCATATTGCAGCGAGAGCTCCTCGTTGAGCACGTTGAACTTCGTCTCGACCTCCATGATCGCGCAGCGGTAATAGCTCATCAGCTCACGGTAGGGCTGGAAGTATTTCTGGACCCACTGCTGCACCTCACCGTGGGAGAGGCGGGAGAGCAGCACCTGTTCAAGATAAGTGCGATCGACAAGCGGACGGATCGGCACTGTCATCAGCTCCTTTGTACTTAGCATTTCTTGTACCGCACGGAAAGATGCGGGCTCACAGGAAAAGCATAGCAAAGAAGCGCCGCGCTTTCAATGGGCAGGGCGTAAACTTTTTGTCCACGGCGCGAAAAGGGGACGCTCCCCTCGTTAGCATCAACTTAACAAAGGAAGATGCCGAAAACTATGGACAAAAGGAGCCGCGTATCCGATTTTCAGACATTGGCGCGCAAATGTCACAGAAGACAAAATGAAAGAAAACGTCCTTTTCCGATGGAAAGGACGCTCAAAAACGATATCCCAAAAAGGAACTTATGTACCGGCCACATGCGCCGTCATCATCTGCCAGAGGATGGAGAGCTGCTGCGTGGAGATGAGCACATAGGCCAGAATGAAGACGAACCAGAGCTTCTGCATGTTCTCCTCTTTTTTGCAGAGGAAATAGCAGTAGGAAAAATACGCCACGGCGTCCACGATCAGGACTGTGAGGAACATGACGAGAAAGCCCTGTTCGCTCTGCTCGGCGGTGCCGGTGTAGAGCGAGAGAAGGGAGTAATATAAAAATGTGACGGTAAACGGCCACTTGAGCTTGCGCCAATCGTGGATGCGGTCTTTCTTATTCATGGAAGCGCTCCTTTTTGCGTTTTTCCCAGTATACCCTGCGTCACGGCAGATTGCAAGGGGGGAATGACCTTGCCAAGCGGACGCGGGATGTGATAGACTACAGAACCGTGCAGAACGGCGGCCAGCGCGAGCGCTAAAGCGGAGATGTGGGCCAGCGTATTGAGGTTTGCCGCACTGTTTCCGCTGCGCACCCACAGTCGTTCCTGACCTGTGGATTTAAAGCGGGAATTGTATC
>CAVFND010000241.1:0-3029 GCA_963623615.1 Oscillibacter sp. ER4
AGCCGTTAGCAGCTTTGCTGCTTTACGGATGCCGCGTACCCCTTGCGGGTAAAAACTCTGCGAGGATTTTTTGAATTTTCGGAACTTTTTTGCAGTATTCTGCGTCTATTATCAATATAACAACAAAAGGAGGGCTCCACCATGAAGAAGCTGTTTTCCCTTGCCCTTGCGTGTTTGCTGCTCTTTTCGCTCTCGGCCTGCGGGCGGGAACCGAAGGAAGAGGTGAGTGACGCAAAGCCCGTGATTTATCTATATCCCGAGCAGGAGACGGATGTGCGCGTGACGATCGATCTTTCGGGCGAGCTGACGTGTGCCTATCCTGCCTACGGCGACGGCTGGAGAGTCCGCGCCGCGCCGGATGGCACGCTGACGGACGAAAGCGGCCAGACCTACCGCTACCTCTACTGGGAGGGCACGTCGGAGGCGGATTACGACTTTTCTACCGGCTTCTGTGTCGCGGGAGAGGACACCGCGGCGTTCCTTGAGGATGCGCTCGCGCAGCTGGGCCTCACGCGCGCCGAGGCGAACGAGTTCATCATCTACTGGCTGCCGCGGATGCAGGACAACGCCTACAACCTCATTTCGTTTCAGCAGGAGATCTACACGGACTCTGCCAAGCTGACGATCGACCCTGCGCCGGATACGCTGCTGCGCGTTTTCATGGCGTGGCAGCCGTCGGAGGAGTTCGTTGAGCTCCCAGCGCAGGAGCTTTCCGCGCCCGAGCGCACGGGCTTTACGGTCGTCGAGTGGGGCGGCTGCGCGGTGCAGTGACAGAAAGGAGCGTGAGAGATGAAAAAGAGACGCTGGGCGATCATAGCGTTTGCCGTGATCTTTGCCGCGGCGTATGTCGCGATGGGCTACTGCATTCCGGCCTTTCGCATCAAGCTGGAGGCCGACGGCTGGACGTATTTTCTCGCCAGCCTGCAAGCGCTCGCGCCGGTGAAGCTGATCTTTTGTACCGTTCTGGCGCTCATCGCGGCACTGGCCGTGTACAACAGCAGAATGTTCCGACAATAAAAAAGAGGGCTTGCAAAGCAAGCCCTCTTTTTTATGCGGTCAACTGTTTACAGATTTTTACCGAGCTCGTAGGCGGCGGTCAGGTCCTCTTCGTGAAGATCGTCTGCCGTATAGCAGCCGCCGACGTTCAGTCTGCCCGCGACCTCCTAGGCGATGTAGCTCGTCATGAGGTCGTACATCGTGTTCGCCGCCGAGGAGGTCTTCTTGTCCGGATCGGCCATCACGGTGATGAGCACGGTCTTCTTTTTACCCATCAGCGCGGGGTTGTTGGCATAAAAGCGGTCGATGACAGACTTGAGCTGGGCGTTGATGTCGAAATAATAGATCGGCGAGACGAAGACGACCGCGTCCGCCTCCAGCAGGTGCGGAGAGAGCTCCTTCATGTCGTCGGCGACAAACGCGCACTCGCCGGTGCAGCCGATGCAGGGGGTGCACATTTTTGAGCGCCGCGTCGAAGCGGAAGACCTCGTGTCCCGCACTTTCCACGCCGCGCTGGAAATGATCGGTCAGCGTGGCCGTGGTGCCGTGCCTGTGCGCGCTGCCGGTGATGATGACGATTTTCATGTTGCGAACCTCAATCCATGGAATTGATACAATAATTATACCATAGCCTGCCCCAACTGACAAGCGACCGGCGGTCAAAAGCTGCGGTCTGTGCGTTGAGAATAAAAGCATGCCCAAAACCCGCCGTATTGACAGCCGTGATATAATCATACACAACTGAAAATATGAGAAAATAGAGGAAAACGTTATGGAATTCACACAGGGCGTGCGCTTTGACTCTCTCGGCCTGACCGAAGAGGTCCAGCGCGCACTGAAAAAGAAAAATATTGAAGAGAGCACTCCCGTGCAGGCGGGCTGCATCCCGCCGATGCGCGAGTGGAAGGACGTCATCGCCAAGGCGCCCACCGGCACGGGCAAGACGTTTGCCTTCGGCATTCCCATCATCGAGCACATTGAACCCGGTAGCGAGGAGACCGAGGCCGTCATCTTAGCGCCGACGCGCGAGCTTGCCATGCAGATCACGAGCGAGCTGCGCGACCTTTGCGCCTATCTTCCGGGCGTGCGCATCGTGTGCCTGTACGGCGGCGCGCCCATCGGCAAGCAGATCGACGCGCTCAAAAAGCACCCGCAGATCGTCGTGGCGACGCCGGGCCGCCTGAGCGACCACATGAAGCGCCGCACCGTCAAGCTCGACAACGTCAAGACCGTCGTGCTCGACGAGGCCGACCGCATGCTCGACATGGGCTTTATCCACGATGTGACGCGCATTTTAGACAAGCTGTCCTCCCGCCGCAACCTCGGCATGTTCTCCGCAACGATCTCGCGCGAGGTCATGGATATCAGCTGGATGTACCAGCGCGACCCTGAGGAGATCACCGTGCAGGCCAAGGAGGAAAACAAGCCCGACATTGCGCAGTACCGCATCGACGTGGGCCAGAACGACAAGGCGCACGTCATGGCGCAGATCATCCGCGCCGAGGGTCACGAGCGCGTGATGGCGTTCTGCAACACGAAGGGCATGACCGAGCGGCTCAAGGCGTTTTTGATGATGGAGGGGCTTGAGGCCGACTGCATCCACGGCGACATCCCGCAGAAGAAGCGCGAGGCCGTCATGGCGCGCTTCCGCCGCGGCGAGCTGCCGATCTTCGTCGCGACCGACGTCGCCGCCCGCGGCATCGACGTCGACGACGTGGACGCGGTGTTCAACTACGATGTGCCGCTTGAAAACGAGTATTACGTCCACCGCATCGGCCGCACGGGCCGCGCCAAGCGCCGCGGCGTGGCGTACACGCTGGTGTCGGATTATCCCTCCGGCATGAGATTGGACGCGATCGCCAAGTTCACTGGCAATGAGGTGAAGAAAGCGCATCTGGATGCGAGCGGAAAGTTAGTAGAGGACTGACTGAAGCCCTCTTGCGGAGGACGGGAATATTCTTGCGCTGTGCAAGAACGCAAATAAGGGAGGGGTATCTCTTTTCAAAAAGAGATACCCCTCCCTTAAACCCTCC
>CAVFND010000242.1:0-3011 GCA_963623615.1 Oscillibacter sp. ER4
CTTTGCCGCCGCGCACGGCTCAAGCGTCGCAGACTTTCGCGTCCGCAGACGCGAAATAATCTTAATCGTAAATTCTGACGACATGCGCGTCAGAATTTACACCTCTCACGGAGCGAAGTGTGCGCGCCTTCAGCGCGTGCATGCAGCGCAGTGCAAACTTATTAAAAACAAAGGACAGATGGCAAGCCATCTGTCCTTTGTTTTTAGCTAAGGTAATTGAGCGGGTTGACGTAGGACCCGTTGCGTTGGATGCCGAAGTGGCAGTGGACGCCGCTGGCGACGCCGCTGCGGCCCGCCTTAGCGATCTGCTGGCCCTTGTACACCGTCTGTCCCGCGGAGACGAGCAGCGACGAGTTGTGCTCATAGTACGTGACATAGCCGTTATTGTGGTCGATGATGACGACGTAGCCCATCGCGCCCTTGTAGCCCGCGTAGGTCACGCGGCCGCCGTCGGCGGCGTAGATCGGTGTGCCGTAGGAGCAGGCGATATCGATGCCCTTGTGGTTGCTCGTCGCGCCGCGGATACCCGTGCTGCGGTAGCCGAAGTACGAGGTGATGCGGCCCGAGCACGGCCAGCGGAAGCTGCCGGTGGGGTACCAGGTCGGGCGGACCTTCGTGCCGCGGGCGCGCGTCTCGGCCACGGGGTCGGAGAGCGTGACGGACGAGATGACCGTGCGCTCCTGCTCCTCGCCGTTGACATAGGTGACGTCAGCCACGATATCGGCCTGACCGAACACGCCCTTGGAGATCACGCGCTCGTCGCCCTGATACATGGACGAATCGCTCACATAGTTCACGTCATAGTTGACGTCCTCGACATAGTTCTGCCGCTCGGTGACCTTGACGGTCAGATACGGCACGGCATTCGAGAGCGTCAGCGCGTCGCCGATGTGGATGCGGTTGATGTCGTAGCCGGGGTTCAGCGCTTCCAGCTCAGCGGCGGTCATGCCGTTGTTGTTCGCGATCTGGCCCCAAGTGTCGCCCTTGACAACGGTGTAGGTCACTTCGCCCGACTTCGTCGAGTTCAAAATTTCGGCGATCTCGCCGAGGTTCATTACGCTCTCGGTCGGAACATAGCCCTCCGCGATGCGGACATTTTCGACAAAGTCAACGCTCAGCGTATCCGCCGAGGCGTAGACCTGCTTGATCTGCTTGAGCAGCTCGTCCAGCGCGCCGGCGTACTGCGTCGAGCCGATGAGCTCATCGTCGACATAGAGCGAATAGCCGTAGGTCACCTGGCCGAGCTCGTCCGCAAGGTCCTGCTCAAAGGTCGCCGCATCCGTCAGATCGCTGCGGCGGACGAAGGCCGTCGAATAGTGAATGGCGCCCTTTGTGATCTCGTAGGCCTTGCCGAGGGTTTCGGTCGTGATGCTCTCGAGCTTGGAGGCGGCCTTGCGCGCCTGCGCCGCGCTCTCGACCGTGTCGACCACATTGCCGTTATACTCCACGGTCGTGCCCAGCGTGTAGAACGAGAAGAACAGCGCGATCACGGCGATGGCCGCCGCGCCGCCGATGAAGTAGAACGGGTTCACGCGCCGCGCGTACCTGCGCCAGCGGTCCTCGTGCGCGCCTGCGGTGTGGTCGTGCTGGCGGCGGCGTGCCATCAGCTTTTCATGCAGCAGCGAGTGCCACATCGGGAACATCCCGCCGATGACGAGGAAGAACTGCACTAAAAAGCGGTTGGATTCGGGGAAGTTGCGCGCCTTGCTCTCGCGCATGACTGTGCGGGCGCGCGGGCCGATGCGGCGGATGCGCGCGCCGGGCGCGGAGAAAAACAGCGCCATATGCTCGAGCCAGTCGCTCAGCCACTGCGGCATGCCGCCGCGCCTGCTCGGCCGTCTTCGCGGCGAGGCATTCGAGCGGCGGCGCTGCGTGGATGCATCGCTGCGCTGCGGGGTGGATCGTTTCTGCTCTGACATATCAAAAACTCCTTAGAGGATGCATGTAAAAATAAAAGGTTACAATTTGTAACTATTGTCCAGTATACTTGGTTTTCAAGGCCCCGTCAAGCCTTTTTAGGGAAATGATACTGCTAATATGTTGTAAGAGTTTGGAAAATTTGTAAACTTTTGCAGGAATTTTGCGTTATTTTTTCTTGAGGCAGTGAAAAAGTGGGTGTATACTATATCAGTAAATCTGTGCCGTTTTATCGGCACATCATATATCAGGAGGAATCAACATGTTTGCAAAACTGATCAACACGCTGAAAAAGAGCCCCAAGACGATCGTTTTTACCGAAGGCACCGACCCCCGCGTTCTTGAAGCGAGCGCCCGTCTGCTGTCCGGTAACTTCTTAAAGCCCGTGCTCGTCGGCAACCCCGATGAGATTGCCGCCGCCGCCGAGGACATCGGCTTCAACATCCGCGGCGCCGAGATCATCGACCCCGCCAACTACGACGGCATGGACGAGATGGTCGACAAGATGGTCGAGCTGCGCAAGGGCAAGATGAGCGCTGACGAGTGCCGCGCCGCCCTCGCCAAGAGCAACTACTTCGGCACCATGCTCGTCAAGATGGGCAAGGCTGACTGCCTGCTCGGCGGCGCGACCTATTCCACGGCCGACACCGTCCGTCCCGCGCTGCAGCTCATCAAGACCAAGCCCGGCAACAAGATCGTCTCTTCCTGCTTCATTATGGTCCGTCCCGCCGCTTCCGGCGAGAACGAAGTGCTCGCCATGGCCGACTGCGCCATCAACATCAAGCCCAGCGAGGACGAGCTCGTCGAGATCTGCAAGGAGACCGTCGAGTGCGCCAAGATCTTCGGCGTTGACCCGAAGGTCGCCTTCCTGAGCTACTCGACCCTCGGCTCCGGCAAGGGCGAGGACGTCGACAAGATGCGCAACGCCTGCGAGAAGGCCAAGGCCCTCATGCCCGAGACCCCGATCGGCGGCGAGTTCCAGTTCGACGCCGCCGTCTCCCCGACCGTCGCCAAGACCAAGCACATTACCGACGGCGTCGGCGGCCACGCCAACACCTTCATCTTCCCCGACATCAACGCCGGCAACATCGGCT
>CAVFND010000243.1:0-2995 GCA_963623615.1 Oscillibacter sp. ER4
GCGTAGAGGATACGGCGGTGGACGGGCTTCAAGCCGTCGCGCACGTCGGGCAGTGCGCGCCCGACGATGACCGACATCGCATATTCGATATATGAGGTCCTCATTTCATGCACGAGCTCGCTCGTGACAATTTTCTGATCGGGAAAGCGAATGTCCTCGGGCTTATAATCCACATTCTTGTGTGCCATTTTCCGAGTCCTCCTTTCTTAAAAGTCCAAATTGACGGCATACTGCGCGTTCTGCTCGATAAATTCCTTGCGTGGCTCGACCTTCTCGCCCATGAGCACCGTAAAGGTCTCGTCGGCAAGGATCGCGTCGTCGAGCGTAATGCGCTTGAGCGTGCGGCGCTCGGGGTTCATGGTGGTCTCCCACAGTTCGTTGGCGTCCATTTCGCCGAGGCCCTTGAAGCGGGAGATATCTACCTTGGCGTTCGGATTATCGCCGCGAAGCTCCGCGGAGTATTTATCGCGCTCCTCGTCCGAGAAAGCAAGTCGCGTCGTCTTGCCGCGCGTCAGCTTAAAAAGCGGCGGCACCGCGGCGTAGACATAGCCATTTTCGATGAGCGGGCGCATATAGCGGAAGAAGAACGTCAACAGCAGCGTCCGGATGTGCGAGCCGTCGACATCGGCATCCGCCATGATGATGATCTTGTGGTAACGGAGCTTATTGATGTCGAAATCCTCGCCAAGGCCGGCGCCGAGCGCGATGATGACGGGTTGGAGCTTATCGTTGCCGTAAATTTTGTCGGCTCGCACCTTTTCGACGTTCAGCATCTTGCCCCACAGCGGCAGGATCGCCTGGAAGCGCGAGTCGCGCCCCTGCGTGGCGCTGCCGCCTGCCGAGTCGCCCTCTACGATGTAGAGCTCGGTGAGCTCGGGGTTATTTTCGTTGCAGTCGCGCAGCTTGTCGGGCATCGCCGCGCCGCCGAGGGCGCTCTTGCGGCGGATGGACTCGCGTGCCTTGCGCGCGGCCTCTCTCGCGCGGTTGGCCGTCATGGCCTTATCGAGGATCGTGCGCGCCACGACGGGGTTTTCCTCAAGGAACTGCATCAGCCGGTCGGAAACAAGGTTGTCGACCAGCGTTCTGATCTCGCTGTTGCCGAGCTTTGCCTTCGTCTGGCCCTCGAACTGCGCGTTCGTCAGCTTGACGGAGATCACGCACGTCAGTCCCTCGCGGCAGTCCTCGCCGCTCACCTTGTCGCCCTCTTTGATGATTCCGTTTTTGATGCCGTAGGCGTTCAAAACGCGCGTGAGCGCGGCCTTGAAGCCGGTCTCGTGCATACCGCCCTCGGGCGTGTGGACGTTGTTGGCGAACGAGAGAATATTTTCCTGATAGCCGTCGTCATACTGAAGCGCGAGTTCCGCGAACGAGTCGCCCTTCATACCGCTCATGTAGATGACGTTATTGTGCAGCGGCTCCTTTTTCTTGTTGAGCCACGTGACGAATTCGCGGATACCACCCTCGTAGCACATCGAGTCGCGGCGCTCGCTCTCGGGCTTTTCCTCGCTCTCAACGCGCTTATCCTCGATCGTGATGCGAAGGCCCGCGTTCAAAAACGCCTCCTCACGCATACGGGTGTGCAGGGTTTCGTAGGAGTATTCCAGCTCCTCGAACATCTCGGGGTCGGGCTTGAAGGTGACAGTCGTGCCCGTGTGGTCGGTCGAGCCGATGATCGTCATCTCCTGCGTGATCTTGCCGCGGGAAAATTTCATCTCGTAGATGCTGCCGTTTTTGTGGACCTGCACCGTCAGCCATTCGGACAGCGCGTTGACGACGCTCGCGCCGACGCCGTGCAGACCGCCGGAAACTTTGTATCCGCCGCCGCCGAACTTGCCGCCCGCGTGCAGCACGGTATAGACGACCTCGAGCGCGGGACGGCCCGTCTGCGCCTGAATGTCGACCGGAATGCCGCGGCCGTTATCCACAACAGTGATGGTGTTGCCCTCGTTGATCGTCACCTGAATTTCCGTGCAGTAGCCCGCGAGCGCTTCGTCGATGGAGTTATCCACAATTTCGTAGACGAGGTGATGCAGGCCGCTCACCGACGTCGAGCCGATGTACATGCCCGGGCGCTTGCGCACCGCCTCCAGCCCCTCGAGCACCTGGATCTCTGAGGCGTTATAGTCGTTGCTTTCATCCACCGCCGTGGATTGCAGGATCTCATTTTCTGCCATTTGGGTTCTCCTTTCGTCATCGGGCAGGAAGAACCGGGTCGGAGCCATTTCCGGCCCGTTTCTCCCTGCCTCGAACAATGAACAATATATTTGATGGGAAAGCCGCTTACATCGCGGCTGTCGTTTTCTTCTTTCTGAGCACGCAATAAATGCCGTACACCAGCGCCTGACTCAAAACATACAGGAACAAAATACACGTGACCATTGAAACATAGATCTCCGCGCATTCGCTGCAAAACTGCCAGGCTGCCTCACACGCAAGATAGAAGAGCGCTGATACCTTCATTTTTCTCCGGAATATCCATTTGTCGCCCTCTTCCGCTTTGAGCTGCCACGTGAAATACACCGTCAGCAGCGCGAAAAAGCCAAGCGCGATGCGCAGAACCCACCGCTCATCGTGGGAAAGGGAAAAGGGACTTGCCAGCACTGCCAAAGCAACGGGAAGTTTCATTTCTGTTCCTCCATTCTCTTTTGCAGTGTTTGGCTCGAAAGCTCGGATAAATAAACCAATTGCGGGTGATACGGGTGGTCGCACACCAGAAAAGACTTGGGAATGTCCTCGCAGGCGTCGATGACTAAGCTCCCCTTCTCCGCCCGGCGGAGAAATTCTGACGTTCTTTTCGACTGGGATGTGATCTCCAGATCAAAGACGCCGATGATGTGCTTTTCGGGTAACATCACGTTGTTGCCGATGTGCAGGTACATGGTACCTCCTCAGATATCGCGCCCAAAGGGGCGCGGGGTCATGCGGCGTGCGCGCCGCAGAACCACACCCCCCATTTTCTTTCCGTGGAAAGAAAACGGGCGGTGTGACCGTCCAA
>CAVFND010000244.1:0-2958 GCA_963623615.1 Oscillibacter sp. ER4
CGTCGATCTTGTTGATGATGAGCGCGTCGCACACGGTGAAGATGAGCGGGTACTTGAGCGGCTTGTCATGCCCCTCCGGAACGGAGAGGATCATTGCGTTTTTGACCGCGCCCGTATCAAACTCTGCGGGGCAGACGAGGTTGCCGACGTTTTCAAGCACGACGAGGTCTAAATCCTTCGCGCCGATCTCCTTGAGGCCCTGTTCCGTCATGCCCGCGTCGAGGTGACACATGCCGCCCGTGTGGAGCTGGATGGACTTCACGCCCGCGTCCGCGATGGTCTTCGCGTCCACGTCAGAGTCGATGTCCGCCTCCATCACGCCGATGCGCAGCTCATCCCTGAGCGTTTCGAGCGTGCGCAGGAGCGTCGTCGTCTTGCCGCTGCCCGGCGAGGACATCAGGTTCAGCAGAAACGTCCTGTCCTGCTTGAGCTGTGCACGAAGGCGCGCGGCCTCGCGGTCATTGTCGGCAAAGACGCTCTCCTTCACCTCAATGATCTTATAGGATTCTGTCATATCGCCTCGATCTCCTTTAAGTTGATCTCGCTGCCCTGCTTGAGCCATGTCTTTTCGCTGCCGCAGTGCGGGCAGGTGCGGCCAAATCGCACGGTAGGATAGTCCCGCTCACAGCCCTCGCAGTATGTGACGGCGGGGATGGTCTCGATTTTGAGCGCAGCCGTGGGTAAAAGCTCAGTCTTTTTGACCGCCCAGTTCCAGCAGCTTTGAAGCTCATGCGGGATCGCGCCGGACACCTCGCCGAGCTCGAGCGTCACGGACGCGACGCTCGTGAGGCCGTTTTCCTCACCGATCTTTTCCACGCTCCTGATGACGTGGAAGACAATGCCCAGCTCGTGCATTATTTGCTCTTTCTCGCCGCGCGCCTGATCTTGAACTCGCGCTTGATCATGTACGGCAGAATGGCCTTCATCTTATCCTCGCAGGCGTACATCTTGCTGCACTCCGGTCTCTCGCGGTGCAGGTGGATGGCGTCGAACGCGCACTTTGTCGTGCAGACACCGCAGCCGATGCACTTGTTCGGGTCAACGACGCTCGCGCCGCAGCCAAGGCAGCGCGCAGTCTCCTTTTTGACCTGCTCTTCGGTGAACGCGACGCGCTCGTCGCGGAAGGTCCTGCGCATCGTCTCGTTGTAGCCGATGCGCTGGCGGGGCGTGGTGTCGTAATTGACGGGGATCAGCGCGCTCTCCTTGTCGAGCTCGATGAACTGGCGGCGGTTGCGGCCGATCGTCAGCGTCGCGTGCTGGACAAAGCGGTGCAGCGAGATCGCGCCCTCCTTGCCCGCGGCGATGGCGTCGATGGCGAATTTCTGGCCTGTGTAGGCGTCGCCGCCGACGAAAATGTCTTTTTCCGCCGTCTGATACGTGACGGGGTCGGCCTTGACCGTGCCGTTGGGGTTGAATTCGACGGCGGTGCCGGTGAGCAGCTCGCGCCAGTCGACCTTCTGGCCGATGCAGTAGAGAACACTTGTGCACCCAGCCTGCTCCGTCACGCTGTCGTCAAACTCGGGCGCGAAGCGGCCCTCGTCGTTCTTGACGCGCGTGCACTTGCGGAACTTGATGCCCGCGCACTTGCCGTCTTTCACCACGATCTCGGTCTGGCCCCAGCCGGCGTGGACGGTGATGCCGTCGTGCTCGCACTCGCTGCGGTCCTCCTCGCCCATCGGCATGTCGTCATAAGCCTCTAAGCAGTAGAGATCAACGCGTTCTGCTCCGCAGCGCACCGCCGTGCGCGCGACGTCCGCGCCGATGTTGCCGCCGCCGATGACGACGACCTTGCCGGAAAGCGCCTTCTTCTCGTGCAGGTTGACCTCGCGCATAAAGTCGATGCCCACCATGACGCCGCTCGCGTCGCCGCCGGGGATATTCAGCCTGCCGCCGGACTGGAGGCCGACGGCCGCGTAGAAGCCCTGATAGCCCTGCTCGCGTAGCTGCGCAATAGTCACGTCTTTGCCGACCTCCACGCCGCAGCGGAACTCGACGCCGAGCTCGCGCAGAATATCGATCTCGGCCTCCACCACGTTTTTTTCCAGGCGGAAGCTCGGGATGCCGTTCATCAGCATGCCGCCCGGGCGCGCTTCCTTTTCAAACACCGTCGGGCGGTAGCCCTTTTCGGCGAGGTAGTACGCGCACGACAAGCCCGCGGGGCCGCCGCCGATGACGGCGATCTTCTCGGAAAATTCGCCGTCGACCTTCGGAATGACCTTTTCGGGCACAAAGCGTGTTTCCGCGTTCAGATCCTGCTGGGCGATGAAGCGCTTGACCTCGTCGATGGCGACGGCCTGATCGACCGTGCCGCGCGTGCAGGCGTCCTCGCAGCGGCGGTTGCAGATGCGGCCGCAGACCGCGGGGAACGGATTTTCGCGCTTGATGAGCTGCAGTGCCTCGCGGTATTTGCCCTGCGCGGCGAGCTTCAAATAGCCCTGCACCGCGATGTGCGCGGGGCAGGCCGTTTTACACGGCGAGGTACCGGTATCATAGCAGTTGACGCGGTTCTTGTCGCGATAGTCGACGCTCCACTTTTCAGAGCCCCACTTGACCTCGTCGGGCAGCTCCTGACGGGGATATTCGATATAGCCGTCCTTCGTGCAGAGCTTTTGTCCCAGCTTGACCGCGCCCGCGGGGCAGTTTTCGACGCAGCGGCCGCAGGCGACGCAGTTCTCACTCTCGACGCTCGCAACATAGGCGCTGCGCGACAGGTTCGGCGTGTTGAACAGCTGCGACGTGCGCAGCGCGTTGCAGACGTTGACGTTGCAGTTGCAGATGCCGAAAATCTTCTGCTCGCCGTCGATATTCGTGATCTGGTGGACGAAGCCGTTGTCCTCGGCCTTCTTGAAAATCTCGAGCGCTTCATCCTTCGTGATGTATTCGCCGCGCTGCGTTTCGACGATGTAGTCGGCCATGTCGCCCACGCCGATGCACCAGTTCTCCACATCGTCGCCGCAG
>CAVFND010000245.1:0-2957 GCA_963623615.1 Oscillibacter sp. ER4
CGCAGCTTCCGGTCGGGACACCGCAAAAACCGTATCGGTACTGCGCGGCAGCGCCTCCGAAAAGCCTTCCCCTTGATGGGAAGGTGGGTCGCGTAAGCGAGCCGGATGAGGTGTAATTTAATCGCCCCGCAAAGCCGCAGGCACGAATATTAATGCATATTTCGGGAACACTTCCTATGAGGTGTTTCCCATGCTTATAAGAAAAAAGACCTTTGTACTCATTATCACATATCTCGCTGCGGCGGTCGCTGCGCTGGGTGCGTACACGGCTGTTCACTCCGGCATGGAGCGCAGCTATCGCCGCACGGCCGAATACGGCTACGCACACGCGTTCGAGGAGCTTGTGTACGCGGCGTCGGGGCTGGAAAGTGCGCTGCACCGCGCATCCTACGCAACCGGCGCGGAGCTGTCCGGCGAGCTGTGCGCGGACATTTACGGCAGCTGCCTTGCCGCCGAGATGAGCATGGCCGTGCTGCCGTTTTCCACGCAGGAGCTCGAGCAGACGGCGGCCTTTATCGGTATCGCGGGCGACTATGCGCGCAGCAGGCTCCGTGTCTCGGCGCAGTCGGGCTTCGACGACGCGGCGCGGGACCGTTTTGCCGGGCTCTATAAAACGGCGGCGGAGCTCGGTGAAAAGCTGCGCGGCATTCAGGGCTCGGTCAATGACGGTGAGGTGCTGCTCGACGAGCCGGAAAACGTATTCGCAGGCTCCGGCGGGAGACTGAGCGAGCAAATGCTCGGCATGGAAAGCGGCATCGGCGCGACGGAGCTCGGCGCATACGGCGGACGGTACACGGCTGCTGCGGCTTTTCAGTCAGGAACGCCCATAGCGCAGGAGGAGGCCAGAGCCGCGGCAGCCGAATTTTTCGGCTTCGACGCGGAAAAGCTTGAAACCGAATACACGGCGGAAAACGGCACGGTCTGCTTCGCCTTTGACGGTGGGAGCGTGTGCGTCGATGCGGAGGGAAACGTCATTTCGCTCAGCTCCGGGCGCAGTGTCGCGGGGGATATGAGCTCGTCCGAGCTTGAGCGCACGGCATGCGCTTTTCTCGCAGCGCACGGCTTCGGCGACGTGTATCTTGCCTCGAGCAAGCGCGCCGGCAGCGTACAGACGATGGTATTTGACTGCGTGGAAAACGGCATCAGGTGCATGGGCGACAGCGTGCGCATTTCCGTCGCCGGTGACGACGGCAGCATCTTCGCCTACGACGCGTCCGGGCATTTGAAGCGTCACGGCTCCTATCCCGAGGCCGCCGCCGCGGTGAGCGAGAGCGAGGCGCGCAAAGCCCTGCCTCCAACGCTTCTCGTCGAAAGCGCGCAGCTATGCTATGCCGAGACCGACGGCGGCAGCGCCGTCCTGTGCTACGCCTTTGACTGCACAGGCTCCGACTCCGAGCCGCTCCTCGTCCTCGTCAACGCCCGGACCGCCCTCCAGCACAATGTTTTGGAGGCGCATTGAGACTGTACCCATACGGAGACTGCGTCAGCCCGGTTTTTTCGGAGGCGCACGGACATTGTACTTACACGTTCGCTGTGTCAGCCCGGTGTCGAAACAATGGAGGAAACCACGGCGTTTCGCCTCCAGCGGGTGCAGTGCAATGTTTGCCAGCACCTTGCTTTCCCCTGCCACGGTTTTTGCCGCAGCTTCCGGTCGGGACACCGCAAAAACCGTATCGGTACTGCGCGGCAGCGCCACCAAAAAGCTTTCCCTTTTAGGTGAAGGTGGGTCGCGTAAGCGAGCCGGATGAGGTGTTATCAAAATTCAATATCAAATGCAAAAAAGACAGTGCAGACCATGATCTGCACTGTCTTATTTTCATATGCTGCGGCGGACGACATCCGCTCAAGCTCCGCCGGGGGGTATCTCAGACTGCCTCCGAAAGGGACGGGGTATCCGCAAAAGTCCGGTTCGTAATTTCTCCGTGATTTTCTGCGAAGGAAAGCATGCGGGAGATCATGACGGCAGCCTGGGCGCGGGTGGATGGGTCGAAGGGCGCGACGGTACCGTCGCTCATGCCCCTGACTATGCCGAGCGCGCACACGGCGTTGAGCTCGCTCCTCATACCCTCGGGCACGGTGCCCGCGTCGGAGAAGGACGAAAGCACATCGTCAAGCCCCTCGAGCTTCATGCCGGAGACTGTGCGGAGATAGCGCGTGAGCATGCAGCCGAGCTCGGCACGGCTGACGTTTTTATCCGGACGGACGCAGCCGTCGGCGTAGCCGCGGACTATGCCGTTTTCGTTTGCCCAGATGAGCGCGTCGCGGCACCAGTTTCCGATATCGGCGGAGTCGGAGAAGCCGAGCTCACCGCTGACCTCGGGCGAACCGGCTGCGCGGTAGAGCACCGCCGCAAGCATCGCGCGGGTGAGCTTTGCGTCGGGCGAGAAGCGGTTGCCTCCCGTGCCGTTGAATATGCCGTCGGCAACGACGCGGTCAACGTCCTTGTAGTACCACGCGCCGGGTCTGACGTCGGCAAAGAGATTGCCGCGCTGCGAGTATGTCACCTGCGTCTCGTCGGAGCGTATGCCGTTCCACTTGATAACGCTCTGCGCACGGATGACGGTGTTCGGCCCGACGGAAAACGGGCCGGTGTATTTTATTGCGTTTTTCGGTGTGGGCAGGCTGCCGTCGAGCGTGTAGTAAACGCTGCCGCGGGAGTCTCCCGTTATCGTGATAAGGCCGTCCTTCAGGCTCACGGCGGGCTGCGCCGTCGCCGAAGCCGTGCCGTTTTTGCCGGGATACGCGTCAAAATAGATCTTGCCGTTTTCGAGGCTGATGCCGCGGCGCATGAACATTTCACTCAGGGTCACGAACTTGTAGCCCTGCGCCTGGAGCGTGTCGATCGCGCGCAGCGCCGCAGTTACCGAGGTCGCGTGCGTATCGTGCAGCAGCGCTATCGAGCCGTCGCGCGCCTGCTTTATGAACTCGCGGTACACCGAGTCTGCGTTCAGGCTCTT
>CAVFND010000246.1:0-2946 GCA_963623615.1 Oscillibacter sp. ER4
AAGGTCGATATCTCGCGCTTCAAAGGTCTTGGTGAAATGGACCCGCACGAGCTGTGGGAGACGACCATGGACCCCGAAAAGCGCACGCTCAAACGCATCACGCTCGAAGACGCGGTGCTCGCCGACGAGACGTTCACGGTGCTCATGGGAGAAAAGGTCGAGCCGCGCAAGGAATTCATCGAACAGAACGCGAAATACGCGGTCAATCTGGACTTTTAAGAGAGGAGGACGAAAAAAATGGCTCACAAAAACGTGGATTACAAACCTGAAGACATTCAATTCCCCAACCAAAAGATCGTGCAGAGCGAGCTCGTGCACGAAATGCAGTCCTCCTACATCGAATACGCGATGTCGGTCATCGTCGGACGCGCGCTGCCCGATGTGCGCGACGGCTTGAAGCCGGTGCACCGCCGCATCCTGTACGCCATGTATGAAGACGGCCTGACGAGCGACAAGGCGTTCAAAAAGTCGGCGACCTGCGTCGGCGACGTTCTTGGTAGATATCATCCGCACGGCGACGCGTCGGTTTATGACGCACTCGTGCGTCTGGCGCAGGACTTCTCCATGCGCTATATGCTCGTCGACGGCCACGGCAACTTCGGCTCCATCGACGGCGATCCTCCGGCCGCCTACCGATACACCGAGGCCAGAATGTCGAAGATCGCCAATGAAATGCTGCGAGACATCGACAAGGAGACCGTCGACTGGGACCCGAACTTCGACGAGAGCCGCAAGGAGCCCCGCGTGCTGCCCGCGCGCTTCCCGAACCTGCTGGTGAACGGCTCTTCCGGTATCGCCGTCGGTATGGCGACGAACATCCCGCCGCATAACCTCACCGAGGTCATCAACGCCTGCATCTGCGTGCTTGATAATCCCGAGGCGACGCTTTACGACCTGATGCAGCACGTCACGGGCCCCGACTTCCCGACCAAGGGCATCATCATGGGCCGCAGCGGCATCCGCGCGGCCTACGCCACGGGCCGCGGCAAGATCATCCTGCGCGCCCGCACGGAATTTGAAGAATTCGGCCGCGATCGCACGCGCATCATCGTCACCGAGCTTCCGTATCAGGTGAACAAGCGCATGCTCATCAAGAACATGGCTGACCAGGTGAACGACAAGCGCCTGGAGGGCATTTCCGACATCCGCGACGAGACCGACCGCACGGGCATGCGCATTGTCATCGAAGTCAAGCACGACGCGAACCCGCAGGTGGTCTTAAACAGGCTCTTCGCGCAGACACAGCTCCAGACGAGCTTTGCCATCAATATGCTGGCGCTCGTCGACAACCAGAAGCAGCCGAAGATCCTGTCCCTGCGCCACATCATCGACGAATATCTCGCCTTCCAGGAAGAGATCATCACGCGCAGAACGCAGTATGACCTCAAAAAGGCGCGCGAGCGCGAGCACCTGCTGCAAGGCTTACTCATCGCGCAGGACAACATCGACGAGGTCATCCACATCATCCGCACGAGCTACGATGACGCGAAGGAAAAGCTCATGGAGCGCTTCAGCCTCTCCGACGTGCAGGCGCAGGCCATCCTCGATATGCAGCTCAAGCGCTTGCAGGGCTTAGACCGCGAAAAGCTCCAGAACGAGTACGACGAGCTCGAAAAGAAGATCGCGTACTTTGTCGAGCTGCTTGCGAACGAGACGATGCTCAAGGGCGTCCTCAAGGATGAGCTCATTGAAATTCGCGACAAGTACGGCGACGAGCGCAAGACCGAAATCCAGGAGGTCGAGGACGAGATCGACATCGAAGACCTCATCGAAGAGGAGCAGTGCGTTTTCACCCTGACCCGCAACGGCTACATCAAGCGCACGAGCGCGAGCGAGTACACCGCGCAGAGTAAGGGCGGCATGGGCAAGAAGGGCATTACCACCCGCGACGAGGACACGGTGGTCGACGTCTTCACCGCCTCGACCCACGATTATATCCTCTTCTTCACGGACACCGGCAAGGTGTACCGCAAGAAGGGCTATCAGATCCCCGAGAGCGGCAAGGCCGCCAAGGGCACGAACATTGTCAACATCATTCAGGTGGAGACGGGCGAGCGCGTGCAGGCGATGATCCACTTCCGCGACCTGAATGCCGAAAACCTGTTCTTAACGATGGTGACGCGCAACGGCACGGTGAAGCGACTGCCGGTCGAAACGCTCAAGAATCTGCGCAACAACGGCATCCGCGCACTGAACCTCGACGAGGGCGACGAGCTGGTGTCCGTGCGCGAGACGGACGGCGAGCAGAAGATTTTGATCGCCACGCACGACGGTATGGCGGTCGTCTTTGACGAAAATGACGTCCGCGCAATGGGCCGCACGGCGGTCGGCGTGCGCGGCATCAAGCTGCGCGAGGGAGACTACGTCGTCGGCGCTGCCCGCGCCCAGGAGGGCAAAGAGGTCCTGACGATCACCGAAAAGGGCTACGGCAAGAAGACGCCGGTCGAGGAGTACCGCATCACGAACCGCGGCGGCCTCGGCATCAAGAACTACATGGTGACCGAAAAGACCGGCGGCATCGTTGGCGTCAAAGTTGTGGACGGCAGCGAGGATTTGCTGCTCGTCACCCGCGCGGGCATCCTGATCCGCACGCCGGTCGAGGCCATCCGCACGACGGGCCGCGCCACGCAGGGCGTCATTGTGATGCGCTTTAAAGAGGAAGGTGACAGTGTCATTTCCATGGCGCTCACAGAGCATGAGGAGACTGACGAGGCGTAAGAGCCTCGGCCCTCTTTTCCGCGCGTCGCGCGGAGGGGTGTAGCAGCGCCGATGGCGCTGCACGGGAAAGGGGGCCATTCTCTCACGTGAGAGAATGGCCCCCTTGGACCCCCAAGAGAACGCGAGGGGCCTTGCCCCTTGACCCCGCACATTGGCAGTCTGTGGCTTGAATGACTGCACGCGCTGCGCAATCAGGTGCGGTGTACATGGCTTCGCCATGAATCCCTG
>CAVFND010000247.1:0-2942 GCA_963623615.1 Oscillibacter sp. ER4
CTCGGCGGGGCAATAGCAGATGCAGGCCATGCACTGCGTGCAGTTGCTGCCCCAGACGGGACGGTCATTTTGCAGCATGATGTTGTTCAGTGGGCACAGCCTTTCGCATTTGCCGCAGCCGGCGCAGGCGTCGCTTGCAGTAAAGGGTCTTGCTTTTACGAATAACGGATAGAAGATTGGGTTCACCGCACTGCTCGTGATGCGGTCGTAGAGGTTCTTGCGCGGCGGCGCGAACATCTGCCCTGCCTTGATCGCGGCGATGGCTCGGTCAATGAACGGCTCGGCCTTGGCGACGATCTGGCGCGCTTCCTCAATCTCTGGCGCGCTGAACATGGCGATGAAATTCTCCGGCATGACGATCTGCGCCGTGCCCATATAGGTGAGGCCTTTTTCGCGGCAGAGCGCACGGTTATACTTCGCGGCGTTGCCGATCTCGCCGCCGCAGTCCATGACGAACCACGTTTCCCTTGCGCCGCGCAGCTCCGTTTGCAGCAGATGGTCTCGCACGATGCGCGGGATGCGCCAGGCGTAGGTCGGCGTGACGAGGACGAGCCGGTCATTGGCTGTGATCGGTGTTATGTCACCTGCCTTGATGCGGTCATTCAGACTGACAAGTTCGTCGCCCAGCGCGTGCGCGATGCGCTCGGCGATATGGCGGCTGTTGCCGGTGCCGGTGAAATAGAGTACCATGGCGACCTCCTGTGCCTTTGCTCGGGCAGCTACCCGAAGCATCGTATTGCCCCTATTGTACCAGCAGCGGCGCGCACAGGCAAGCGGTTTGTGCGCGCTTCCCACCTTCTCAACGCGACAAAAAGGGCAGCGCATTGGCGCTGCCCTTTTCATTCACATCTTGCCGCTTTACTTTCTGCCGACGATCATCGCCGACTCGCCGAGCATCATCATGCCCGCGCGGCGCTTCGAGCCAAAGATCGCATCCGCGGTGTCGACATAGCGCACCTCGGCAAAGCCCATGGCGCGCAGCTTTTCCACGAAGGCGTTCATATCGCCGTAGAGCTGCGGCTTCATATTGTCGCGCAGGAGGAAGACGCCGCCCTTTTTCAGCACGCGCAGGCTCTCGAGAAGCAGCGCCTGCTTGTCCGCGCCCATGATGTTATGGTAAACATAATTGCTGATGACCGCGTCGAAGCGCTCATCCGGAAAGTCCAGCTTGTTCGCGTCGCCGTGGACGAACGTGCAGCGCCCGCCCACGCCCTCGGATGCGGCGTTCTGCTCGCACACAGATTTGGAGTAGATGTACATCACGCCCCAGTAGTCCATGCCGGTGCTCTTCGCTTCCGGCTACGTAAGCGCGGCGCGGACGGTCAGCGCACCGGAGCCGCAGCCGACCTCCAGCATCTCGCCGTGTCCGTCAAAATCAAGATTGCTGAGTATAAACTGGTGCACCCGCTCCATCATACCGCCCTTGCCGAAGGCGTACCGGCGGCGGATCCACGCCATCCAGATCAGCATCGCAGCCAGCGCGACTGTGACGACCGCCAGCAGCACGCCGAGAACCGTGAGGTGGAACGTGGTGAAGGAGAGAATCGCAAGCACCGCCGCGAGCAGCGCGAGGCCGCCGAAGACATAGAACACCGGATTCGACATCCAGCTGCCGTAGTCCTTCCCGTGGGTACCCACTTTGATTTCTAACTGCTGTTCGGAAATGTTTTGCGCCATGTTGCGCTTCCTTTCTATTTTCAATTTTACGATTCAAAAAATCAGCACGACCAATCCAGCGGCGAGCAGTGCACCGACAACCCAGACCGCGCTGTAAATGATGCGCTTTTTCAGCATCTGCCCCCAGGTCTGAACAAAGGGAGCGTCCTCAAGGCCCGGCAGCATCCAGAATTTGCTGTGCCCGACCCACAGCTTGTCGATTACGATCCCGTCGTACCAGTTCATCACCTCGAGGAACAACAGCGCCTGCAAATATGCTGTTTTGAAGTCCGTAACGCGGTTCCACGCCCCGATGATCCCCAGCAGCGCCACGAGCATCACAAGGTAAAACGCCGTCATAAAGCGCTTGCGCTTGCGGTCGATCGCCGCGCGGTCGGAAAGGCCGATCGCGATCGCGCACTCCTGCACGTCCTTCGGATAAAAATAGAGCCCGTCAACCGCGCCGCCGAGGACGGCGAGCTTGACCATCGCGGTGAAAATGAGGCAGTATAGACACAGCTGTACGATGAGCATGAACGATCCTCCACTTTTAGTTAGAGTCCTCTAACTTCATAGTTTTGAAAAAGCCGCCTCGCGGCAGCCTACACATTCTCTTTGTTTTCCACATTATAGCAACCGCTCCCCGCGCTGTCAAGATTTCATGTCTGCGGCGCGGCAAACAAAAAATCTCCCGTGCCGAAAGGGAGTAGGCACGGGAGATCTTATGCTTCTTGAACCTGCATTTTCAAGGAGCTCCTTGCAAGATTAATGATAGCGAAATTGTGTCCTTCTGTCAACGAAATTGTTCGTTATTACCGAACAGTAGATAGTATTGTCGAATATCCGTATATTTCCGTCAAAAAACGTCGGTCATTTCAACCAAAGCAGGCGTTCGTCGATGATATTTTCTCGTTCGGCAGTAACGAATTTATAAAATACGGACAACAAATCGTTAATATTTGGTTAAAAAGTAGTTGAAGACTGATGAAAACAAGGCTATGCTCTTTTCTAAAGCCGGACAAAAAGCTGCGGCGGGTAACTTTTGATACCCTTTTCGTATCCGCAGGCAGCTGCCGCACCGCGGTTCCGGCAATCTAATAAAAGGAGAAATCCCATGAAGACACCATCGAAGACATCCGCAAAGGAAGCCCACATCGAAAACGTCTACCAGCTGGAAGGACGTGTCCCCATCGCAAAGGCCATCCCGTTTGGTCTCCAGCACGTGCTGGCGATGTTCGTCGCGAACGTCGCGCCGCTTATCATCATCTCCTCGGTCGCCGTCTATC
>CAVFND010000248.1:0-2926 GCA_963623615.1 Oscillibacter sp. ER4
CTGTCCGTGTACCGCAAATACGCCGGTATGTATAAAGACAGGACAGACTATGCGGGCGGACAGGATGAGCTTTCAAACATCACGCTGCAATATGACACGAGTTGGCAGCAGGATGTTGACGCACTGGAAACCCGCGTCAAGGGCTATAAAGCGGAGAAAGATGCTGCCGAGGAAGCCGAGCGTCAACGCATCGCTGCGGAGAATGCCGCGAAGCGGGAACAAAGCCTGAAAGATCAGTATTCCGGAAAACTGCCCGTAGAAGGGATGCCGGTGAGCTGCTTGAAATACACTTTGCTCGGCGAACCGGATAAAAGACTAAACTGCAAAAACTTTGATGGAGCTGACAGCGCGGAGTCCAGCAGGCCATCGTCACGGATGCCGTCTGAGCCGCCGGTCTGCTTCACCAACTGCTGATGCAGCATAAGGATCTGCCGCTTACTGCGCGCCTTCACTCCGCCAGCACCTCATATGCTTCCCGATTCTGCTTGAGCAGACGCGCAGAGATGTTCATCACATCTTCATCCTCCGCTGCCTGAAGCTGCTCTGCCTGACTGAACTCGATGATCAGATAACGCGGGGTGTTATTTTTCAAAATAACGGCAGAACCCCGCTCGTCTACGAGCCTCGCCACCTTGGAGAAATTCTGATTGGCCTCAGTGATGGAAACCAGATTATTCGTATTGACCATCATGTGTATCACTCTCCTTTGCTGATAGTATACACAGGAAATAGGAGAAATACAACCTATGTTCAGGAAATTATCTTAACGACAGAACTTAGACTCACTAGATAACAAGGAAGAGACGCATTCGCGTCTCTTCCTCTTTTTATTCTACACCTTCTCCCGCTTCTGCCGCCAGAGGTTGATCGCCAGCAGGACCGCGGCGTAGATCAGCGCGGCGGCGAGGACGATGAGCGAGAAGTCGCGCTGCATCTGGTAGCTCGTGGTCGTGAAGCCCTTGACGAGTAAGTGACCAATAAGATAGCTCGCGGGAACGAGCGCAAGATAGCCGAGCGTTTTGCCTGCCCTTTTCCTGCGGCAGATGAAAAATGCAATACCCAGCGTAATAAAGAGCACCAACGATAGCAAAACGTAATACCCCAACGCCAGCCTCGGCAGCGAGATCACGCCGCCGCTTCTTCCCCCATAGAGCACCATGTTCTCCTGCCCGTTGTTCTGCGCGTAGTAGATGACGCGGCAGTTTGTCGTGTCGAGGAGAATCAGGTTGTCGCCGTTTCCGCTCACCGTATCAAGTTTGCCGAGCCACTTGTCGAGCAGCGTGCGCCACGCGGAAACGATATAGACCGTCTCGCCGCTGTCCGGATCGATCACGCTTTCGACCTCAGTGCCGGAGACGGGCGTCAGCGGCTCGATGCAGATGTGCTCCTCGCCGTTCAGAATTTCGTCCAGCGACGCGGCAGGCTCGTGCACCGACCAATCCGCCGCATCATACGCCAGATACTGCGGCGCGGTGACGTACGCGAACCCCGCCGTCGCCAGCGTCAGCGCGAGCGTGACGGCCAGCAGCACGGCGGTCAGCTTCTTGCGCCGAAGCTGCCGCTTCAAGTCGCGCAGCGGCTGCGCGCTGACGGGCGCAGGCGTCACGTCCGCCTTCAGCGCGTCGAGCTCGGCGCGGCAGGCCGCGCACTGCGCCAAATGCCCATCCACAAATTCCTTCGTCTCCTCGCGCAGCATGTCTTCCTCGTAGAGCGGCAGAAGATCCTGCACGATGCTGCAAGTTTTGTCCATTTCAGTCCTCCAATCCCTCGCGGATCATGCGCTTGGCGCGGTGATACGTCACGCATGCCCAGTTTTCCGTTTTGCCGAAGAGCGCCCCGATGTCGCGGAAGCTCTTCTCGCCGTACACGCGCCACATGAAGACCTCCTTGTACGGCTCTTTGAGCCCGTGCAGCAATTCCTGGATGCGCGCGGCCTCGCTGCGATCCTCAACGGCCTCCTCGCGGCTCTCCTCGGCGATCTGGCAGTCTTCGAGCGGGGCAAGCCGCTTTTCGCGCCGCAGCTGCGAATAATACAGATTCTTCGCGATCTGGCACAGCCAGACGCGCACGCTGCACTCGCCCCGAAAGCGGTCGAGGGCGTCCATCGCGCGGAAAAACGTCTCGCTCGTCAGCTCCTCGGCGACGCTCTCGCTCCCGCTGAGCGAAAGCAGATACCGGTACACGTCGTCGAAGTACACGGCGTACACCTCTTCAAAATTCGTCAGCGCCCTCACCCCCTTCCTGTTGATAAGACGCCGGAAAACCGGTTTTCTTACAAAAAAATCCGTCCCGCGGGACGGATTTTTTCTTTCACGTTTTGACGACCTTTTTCTTGCCGCACTTCGGGCACGTGAGCTCGACCTTGCCGATGTTTCTCGGCACGCGGCAGTACGCGCCGCAGGAGCAGCGGACGTATTTGTGCGCCTTGTCGGCGCGGCGGGCCTTCGCGCCGCGGATGGCGTTCGCCTTCGGCGTCCACCAGGTCAGAAACCTCGCGTTCTCGGCCTGACGGCGCGCGAGATTGCGCGAAAAAATGCGGATGAGCACAATGAACATCAGCACCATCGACACAAAGTACAGCGCCTGCGACACGCCCTGCACGCGGATGATCGAGCTCAGAATGCTCACCACCAGCTCAAGGATCACCAGCGCCCAGTTCAGCGCGTCCACGCCGTTGCGGCCATACATAAAGCGATAGAGGGCATTGCGGAATTTGTTCACAAAAAACACTCCTAAAATCTTGATGCTGCCATTCTACACGCTTTTTTGACCCCCGTAAACCCATATCACAGAAAGTTTACACTTGCCCCTTGCGCACAAATTAAAATGTGCCCAAACCCGCCTGCCCGCCAGTCGGCCTTTGGGGGGATAGGGGGCTACGCCCCCAAACCGCCCCCGTCCCCCGCCCCCAGGGGGGCAAGGGGGG
>CAVFND010000249.1:0-2923 GCA_963623615.1 Oscillibacter sp. ER4
TTACCGGAGGACTCAGGTCCGTAAATTTCGATGATACGGCCCTTGGGCAGGCCCCCGATGCCGAGTGCCAGATCGAGCGCCAGCGAGCCCGTGGAGATGGCCTCCACATTGCTCACGGTGTTGTCGCCAAAGCGCATGATCGAGCCCTTGCCGTAGGTGCGCTCGATCTGCTGCATCGCGGTCTCGATCGCCCGCTTCTTGTCGTCGGCCATCGCCGCGGCTGCCTTCGTCTGAGACTTTTCTGCCATGTTCGCGTTCCTCCCGATTTTTTATGTAAACTAAATTTGCTTCAAATGGTCTCCACGCGCGTGCCGTACACCACGCGGGGGATGTTGTTGAGGTCCTTGACGATCTGAATGTCGCCAAAGCCGTTCGAGCGCATGATGCGCAGCACCTGATCCGCCTGCCCGATGCCGACCTCAAAAAAGAACATGCCGTTTTCGCACAGGGCGTCGCGCCACTTTTCGCAGATCACGCGGTAAAAGTCGAGCCCGTCCGCGCCGCCGTCGAGCGCAAGGCGCGGCTCATGCTCGCGCACGGAGGCGTCGAGCGTGTCGATGTCCGCGCACGGGATATACGGCGGGTTGCTGACTAAAAACTGGAATTCACCCAGCGTGCGCGCGGGTTTTTCCCGCGCGTCGATCTTCAGGCTCGCCACCCGCGCCGTCAGGCGGTTGCGGCGGATGTTCTGGCGGCAAATTTTCAGCGCTTCCTCGTCGTATTCGCCGAGCAGCACGTGCGCGTTCGGCAGGTTCGCCGCCGCGGCAAGGCCGATGCAGCCGCTGCCCGCGCAGAGGTCTAAAATGCGGCAGGCCCCTGCGCCGCGCGCCGCGTCGATGAGCTTTGTCGCCAGCACCTCGGTATCGGGGCGTGGGATGAGCACCGCAGGCGAAATATCGAGCGGCAGACCGTAAAACTCCCACTCACCGATCAAATACGCCACCGGCTCGCCCGCCAAATGGCGCTTGACGAGCTCGCGCGCAGCCTGCTCCACCTCGGGCGAGGCGTAGAGCGAGCCATCGCGCACCAACTCCTCGCGCGTCTTGGCTGCCGCGGCGCAGACGAGCTCGCGCGCCGACTGCGTCGCCTCCTCGTCTCCCGCGCGCCGAAGCTCCGTGCGCAGGTCCAGATAGAGATTATTATATGTCGTTGCCATGCTTACCACGCATCCTTGCCTTTTTCTTCGGGAATGACCAGCTCAAGCGCACGGATGGCGACCTCGAGCATGCTGTCGTCCGGCTCGTTGGTCGTAAAGTTTTGCAGCCACAGGCCCGGACGCGCCAGAAAGCGCGTCACCTTGTTGTCGTGTCCGCCGACGTAGCGGTTGAACTCATACGTCACGCCCACGATGGGGATGAGCAGCAGCAGATGCAGCGCCACGCGCACCCACAGGTTGCGCCAGTTGACAAAGCTGAAAACAAGGCTCGAGACTAAGATCGACACGACCACGACCACGAACAGGAAGCTCGTGCCGCAGCGCGGATGGTGGCGCGGCTGGATACGGCAGTTTTCGACCGTCAGCGGCAGCCCCGCCTCGTAGCAGAAGATCGTCTTATGCTCCGCGCCGTGGTACTGGAACACGCGGTAGATGTCCTTCTGCTTCGAGCACAGGATCATATAGGCGAAGAAGATCACAAGCTTGATGACGGATTCGACCAGATTGTGCACCGCCGCGCTCTTGATATACGGGTCGATAAAGCCTGCCAGAAACGTCGGCAGCAGAAAAAAGAGCAGGATCGTCAGCCCCAGCGACAGAAAGACCGCCAGTACCGTGATGAATTTCTGCATTTTTTCGTTGCCGAGCTTTTTTTCGAGCCACTGGTCAAACTTGCTCGGCTCGGCGATGTCCTCGTCGGGGAAGTAATCCGCCGAAAACATCAGCGCCTTGACGCCCTTGACCATCGAGTCGACGAACGTCACCGCGCCGCGGACGATGGGTAAGCCCAAAATGGGGTACTTGTCGCGCACGAGCGTCAGCTCCTCGACCTTTTCCACAAGCCCGTCCGGCGAGCGGACCACGATGGCCTGCTTGCCCGGGCCGCGCATCAAAACCCCTTCGATCAGCGCCTGTCCGCCGATGCTTGTGCGGAACTTGGGCGCGGAAGCCTTGCTTTTTGCTTCTTCTGCCATGAATGGTTCTCCTTTTTCTATGCGATATCATACCACGGGTTTTGCAAGAATGCAACACCCGTTCTATTTTTCACATCATAGACAGCGAGATCGTCACGACCGCGCCGCCGCCCTCGGCGTTGGCGATGTCGAATGTCCCGCCGTGCAGGCGCACAATCTCGTCACACACGGCAAGGCCGATGCCGCTGCCGCGTGCCTTCGACGAGCCCTTGTAGAATTTCTGCTTGACGAACGGCAGCTCCTCCTCGGGGATGCCGGAGCCGTAGTCACGCACGCGGATGACAAACTTCCCGTCCTCCTGCGCGGCGCTCACGTCGATCTTCTTGCCGCTGCCGCCGTGCTTGGCCGCGTTGTCGAGCACGTTGCAGAAGACCTGCTTCATGCGCTCGCTGTCCGCCGCGATCGGCGGCACGTCCTCGTCGGGGCCGGTGTAGCTGACGTCGATCCCCTCCTGCCGGAAGAGCTCGCGGTACGTGTAGATCGCGTCCTCAAGCTCGCTCGCGAGGTCGACGCTCTCGACGCGCAGCGTGAAGCGTCCGTCCTGCATCTTCGTGAATTCGAGCAGCTCTTCGACCATCGTTGTCAGGCGGCGGGACTCCTTTAAGATAATGCCGAGGCCGCGCTTCGTCTGGTCGATGTTCGCGCCGGGGTCGGCGGAAAGCGTCTCCGCCCAGCCGCTGATAGCGGTCAGCGGCGTTCGCAGCTCGTGCGAGACCGACGAGATGAACTCCTGCTGGATTTTCTCTGCCTGGCTGATCTTGAGCGACATGTCGTTGATGTTGTCGACCAGCTC
>CAVFND010000250.1:0-2912 GCA_963623615.1 Oscillibacter sp. ER4
TCATGGCGAAGCCATGTACACCGCACCCGATTGCGCAGCGCGTGCAGCTCTTCGATATCAAGACTGCCAATGTGCGGGGTCGAGGGGGAAGACCCCTCGCCTTTCTCTGGGGATTTCAAAAGGGGTATTCTCTTTGGAAAGAGAATACCCCTTTTGGTTGGCAGCAGCGTCACGCGTTGCATCACCACTCCGCGCAACGCGCGGATCATTATGCTTTTGTACGGTCGTACGAAACAACAACACGACGGTTCGGCTCGGTGCCGATGGAGAACGTCGTCACGCCCGGCGTATCCTGGAGCGCGGTGTGGATCACGTGGCGCTCGTAGGCGTTCATGGGCTCGAGGGTGACGTTGCGGCGGTACTTCGTCACCTTGCCGGCCACCTTTTCCGCCAAACGCTCGAGGCTCTGCTCGCGCTTTTCGCGGTAATTTTCGGCATCGACCTGCACGCGGGCGCGGTTCTTCTCGCTGCCGCGGTTGATGCTGTAGTTCGTCAGCTGCTGGATGGCGTCGAGCGTTTCGCCGCGGCGGCCGATCAGCGCGCCGAGCTTTTCGCCCTCGAGGAAGACCTTGTAGCGGCCCTTCTCGCTCTCGTAGACCTTGACCTCAGCGGCGGAGTCCATGTGCTCAAGCAGACCCTTGAGGAACGCGCGGATCTGCTCGCTCTTCTCGTCGTGGCACTCTTCGCCAAGGTCGACGACGGAAGCTTTCGGCTGCGGGGCGGGACGCTCCGCGCGCTCGGCGCGGGGTGCGCGCTCGCGGCGGTCTTCGCGCGCGGGACGGTCGCCGCGTTCGGTACGCGGCTTGTCGCTGGCGCGGGATTCTTTTTTCTGCAAAACCTCGGGCGCGTACATGGGCACGGCCTTGGGCGCAGGAGTGGGTTCAACTTTCTTTTCGGGCTTGGGTGCGGCAGGCTTTTCGGCGGGCTTGACCTCTTCGGCCTTGCCGTCGTCATAGCTCACGCGAACGCGCGCGGGCGCGCTGCCGATGCCGAGGAATCCGGCCTTCGCACGCTCTAAAATTTCAACAGAAACGTCGTCTCTGTCCATTTTGAGCTGAGCGAGTGCGCTCTGGATCGCCTCGTCCTCCGTCTTGCCCGTTACGTCAATAAACTTGATCATTCAGACAAGCTCCTTACAATTATTCTCCGTAGTGCTCGGGGTCGTAGGAACGGCCGCGGGCATAGGGGCGGTCGCCGACGCGGCCGCTTTCGTTCGTGGCGTTTTTCTTCTTCGTGGATTTGGCAGCCTGCTTTTCCGCACGCTTTTCCTTGAGGGTCTTCTTTTCAGCCTCTTCGGCAGCGAACTTGCGCTGCTGCTCGCGGGCGGCTTCCATGCGGCGCAGACGGTCGTCGCGCTTCTGCTTTTCCTTCTCGCTGAGCTCGTCCTCCATGTGGCTCTTATAGTACTTGGTCAGAACCTTTTCCTGGATGGCGTAGAGCATGGAGTTGACGATCCAGTAAACGCCGAGAGCCGCGGGCAGCGTAAAGCCGATCCACACGGACATAAGCGGCATCATCCACATCATCATGCGGGTGGAGCGGGCAGTGGCGTCGTTGCTGTCGGCAGCGGCGTTGCCGGCCATGGAGACCTTGGACTGCACAAAGCTCAGAATACCGGACACGATGGGGATCAGCACAACACCGATGATGGGCCAGCCGCCGGTGAAGAAGTCCTTCCACACATCCGACGGCATGACCGTGAGGTCAAGGCCGAGGAAGTTGTAGTTTACATTGATAAGACCGTCAAACTTGCCGGAAAACTCCGCAAAATTGTCGGAAATAAACTTGGCAAGGCCGATCTCCTCATAACCCGCGCGCACGCTCTCAGCGCTGTAGCCGAGGGTGGTGGCAAGGGTCGTGATCTCCGTCACGACGTCCTTGGAGAGCATCATGAAGCGGCTGAGCGGCTGACGGATGATGGAATACAGGGCAAGCAGAATAGGGAAGGGCAGCAGCGACCACAAGCAGCCGCTCATGGGGTTCACGCCCTCCTGCGTGTAGAGGAGCTGCATCTCCTCGTTCATGCGCGTGGGATTGTTGGCGTATTTCGTCTGGATCTCTTTCACCTTGGGCTGGAAGAGATTCATGCGCATCATGCTCTTTTTCGACTTCATCTGGAAAGGCAGCGTGATGAGCTTCACGACGAGCGTGAAGAGCACGAGTGCCCAGCCGTAAGAGCCGGTCAGTTCATAGAAAGTGCGCAAAACCCAGGCGAAGGGAACGCAAATGTAATAGCCGATCGTTGACATTCTTTGGTTTCCTCCGTGGTTTTAAGTTCGGTCACGGGACCGGGTCGTAGATCTTTCCGCCCTTGTAGAACGGATGGCATCGCATGATCCGCCTGAACGCAAGCCAGCCGCCTTTGAGCGCCCCGTACTTCTCGATCGCTTCAATCGCGTATTGAGAGCACGTGGGGATAAAGCGGCAGCAGGGGGGACGGTAGGGTGAAATTGCCGTGCGGTAAAACCGGATGAGAAAGAGCATGAGCTTTTTCATGCCTGTGTCTCCCATAAATCGAGCTTTTTGCACGTTTTTTCAAACGCGCGCCTGATCTCCCAGTAGTCCGCGTGAGCCGCACGCGTGCGGGCGACGACGATGAAGTCATAGCCCTGCTTCATCTTCCCCTGACTCAAGCGGAAGATCTCGCGGATGCGGCGGCGGACGCGGTTGCGCACGACGGCGTGGCCGAGCTTGGTGCTGACCGTGACGCCGAGGCGGTTGTGCCCGAGCCGGTTTTTCCGGTAATACACCACAAGGCAGGACGAAACACCGGACTTGCCCTTAGCGTACATCCGGCGGAATTCGTAATTTTCCTTAACGGTGGTGGTGCTTTTCACGCGCGATCTCCCTGCTTTTGCAGATTTCTCCGCATGGCCTGCAAGGGACGGCGATCGAAACACATTCTCATCGGC
>CAVFND010000251.1:0-2908 GCA_963623615.1 Oscillibacter sp. ER4
TCGTTCAGAGCTCAAGATCGCGACTGGACAAGGTCTTTCGTGCCAATGTAATCAGTAACGGGTCACCCTCGCGAATTCTCATGGTGCGGCGGATCTCCTTGGGGATGACGACGCGGCCGAGGTCATCGATCCGTCTGACAATTCCGGTTGCTTTCATCTATCAAAACTCCTTTTATACTCGATAAACTGCACTTAGTCTTTGGAAAAGCCGCCAATTTATCCAAAGCAAGCGCTGGAAGATTTTACAGCGCGCGGACAGGAAACGAGATGCAGAATAAAGAACGTTTTTAGGAGTGATGGTCAGAAGCGTTTTGCATCCTACCTCATTGAACCGCCGCTTTTTTGCGCCGCCTTGACAAGCGCGGCCACCCTCGGTATACTATGACCGAAAGTAAGACGGCAGTCAAAAATGCAGACAAGTTTGAGACACTAAACTCAAAAGGGGAGAGCCAATGAAGTATCTTGGGAAGCCCGCGAGCATGTGGATGATATTTGCCGGATCGTTTGAAAAGCACCTGACGATCGAATTCAACCTGACCGCGGAACAGGCGAAGGACGTGACGGCACGCGCCAAAAAGAAATACCGCGAGATCATCGCGCAGCTGCCGGAATTTGACAAGCGCGACCGCTTTGAGATGAACATTGTCAACTGCGCAATGCTCGCCGCGTTCATCCTGTGCATGCCGCAGCGGCCGGACGTCGAGACGCTGGAGGCCTATTACGCTGCGGCAATGATGACGCCCGCGATGAAGGCCTTCTGCCGCGCGGGCGGGAAAAAGAAGTTCACGCCCAAGGACATCGAGGGTATGAAGGCGACGGCGCAGCTGCGCGCGGGCGACCGCAACCCGTATTCGTGGAATATGGACTTTTTTGAGTACGAGGACGGCAGCGGCTACGAGGCGCGCTTCACGACCTGCGGCATCTGCACGTTGATGCAGGCGCTGGGGCTCTACGACCTGACACCCGCGCTGTGCCACCTCGACTACACGATGAGCGAAGCGGGCGGCGCGTCGGATTTCGTGCGCGAGTACACGCTCGCCTCCGGCGGCCCCTACTGCGACTGCGGGTATCACAAAAGGCAGTGATAAAAAGGAAAAAGGATGCATCGGTTTTGACTTTTCTTTTGCCTTTACAGCAGCGGGGCGATGATGCGCGCGCCGGGGCCGATGAGCTTTCGCATAAACGGGTCGCTTTTGAGAAGGTCCATGTCCGCGCGGACGCACCGGGCAAGCGTTTGCTGGAAGTCGCGCTCGATCTCTGCGATCTCAGGCGTTGCATAAAGGTATGTGCCGCACTCGAAGTGGTGGTACAGGCTGCGGTAGTCTAAATTGATCGTGCCGACGGTCGCCTTGCAGCCGTCGCTGACGAAGACCTTCGCGTGGACAAAGCCCGGCTGGTATTCGTAAATCTGCACGCCGTTTTCGAGCAGCCTGCGGTAATACGTGTGCGCGAGCGAGAAGGCGATCTCCTTGTCGGGCACGTGCGGCAGGATGAGCTGCACCTCCACGCCGCGGCGCGCGGCGTAGGTCAGCGCCGTGATCATTTCATTGTCGATGATGAGATACGGCGTCATGATGTGTACGTAATGATTGGCGCGGTTGATGATGTCCATATACACCATCTCGCCGACGAGGTCGCGGTCGAGCGGACTGTCGCCGTAGGGGATGACGTAACCCGCTTCCTTTTCACGCACCGGCTGCGGCACGTCGAGATACTGACCGTACGTCTCGGGCGTGAAGTGTACGGAGCTGACGTCCCACATCTGCAAAAACATCAGCGTCAGGCTGCGCACGGCGTCACCGCGCAGGGCGATGGCCGTGTCCTTCCAGTGGCCGAGGCGCGAGGTGCGGTTGATGTATTCGTCCGAAAGGTTGATGCCGCCCGTGAAGCCGACCTTGCCGTCGACGACCATGATCTTGCGGTGGTCACGGTAGTTGTAGTGCGTGGAGACAAACGGGCGCAGCGGGGCGAACATCTTGCAGGCGATGCCGAGTTTTTCGAGCTTCTGCGGGTAGGAATAGGGCAGAAGAGCCACGGCGCAGGTGCCGTCGTACAGCACGCGGACCTCGACACCCGCGTTGACCTTTTCCTTGAGGATTTCGAGGATGCGGCCCCACATGTAGCCCTCCCTGACGATGAAATATTCAAGGAAAATGAAGTGCTCGGCCTTTTGCAGTTCGTCGCACATGACCTCGAACGCGTCGTCGCCGAGGGGAAAGTATTGCGCCTGCGTATTCCGATAGCAGGGGAAGCCGCAGGAGTTTAAGTAGGAGGCAAGGTTTTGAAGCTCCTCCGGTAAGTCCTCCTTGGAACATGCGCTTTCTGAGGGGGCGAAGCGCTCCGTCTGCGACAAAATGTCGTTGTAGCGGCGAATCATCAGCCGGTGGCCAAGGTCGGTCTTGATATAGACGTACAGGATCAAGCCAAACACCGGCAGAACAGAGAGGATGAAGAACCACGTGAGCTTAACGGTCGGATTGTCGTCGTTGCCGAACAGAAACAGCACGACCACCGCCGAAAGCAGCGTGTTGCCGCTCCAAACGTAGGGCAGGAAACCTTCGAGCTTGTAAAAGGCGAAAAAGAGGAATAAGATCTGTACGATTAGCGAAACGATGATGATACCCGTGCGGCCGAAGATGATCTGCACGAGGCCGCGCTTGCCCTTTTCCAAAAGAAGAATATGATTGTCGTCGTCTTTCATAGCGGTCCTTTCTCAAAGATGGCCGTGCCCGCATGGGGCAGGGCTTCTACATTTAATATATATCAAATCTATCATAGCATGACTTTGCCAAAAAGCCAACCCATTTCCGCTGTGAAGCGGGCGCGGACACGCAAAACGGGGCTTGGTGATTCGACCTTCCTGTGTTAAAATGGCGAAAAAGACGAAAAGGGGACGAGAGAATGGAGC
>CAVFND010000252.1:0-2908 GCA_963623615.1 Oscillibacter sp. ER4
GGGCATCCGCGCCGCCGCGGCGCTGCCCGACCATGTGGGCCTCGCGCTCGCGCAGTTCACGCGCCCGAACGGCATGACCATTACCAAGCGGCAGGTGCCGCTTGGGCTGGTCGCCATCATCTATGAGAGCCGCCCGAACGTCACGTCGGACGCCGCGGCGCTTTGCATCAAGAGCGGCAACGTCTGCATGCTGCGCAGCGGCAAGGAGGCCTACCGCTCCTCCCGCGCCATCGTCACGGCGCTCAAGGCGGGCATTGAGTCCGCCGGCGGCGACCCCGACATCGTCAATATCGTCGAGGACACGACGCATGCGAGCGCACAGGCGCTGATGACGGCGGACGGTCTTGTCGACCTGCTCATTCCCCGCGGCGGCAAGGGCCTCATCCGCGCGTGCGTGGAAAGCGCGACCGTTCCCTGCATCGAGACCGGCACGGGCATCTGCCATGTGTACGTCGACAGGGACGCCGACCTCGACATGGCGGTGAAGATCATCGAAAACGCGAAGGCGAGCCGCCCGTCCGTGTGCAACGCGGAAGAGGTCTGCCTTGTCCACCGCGACATTGCAAAGGCATTTTTGCCGAAACTCAAGGCCGTGCTCGTCGACAAGCGCAGGGAAGCGGGGCTTGTCCCCGTCGAGCTGCGGCTCGACGAGGCCGCGGCGGAGATCATTCCCGGCACGGCGGCAACGGAGCTCGACTTTGACACCGAATTTCTGGACTACATTCTCGCCGTTGCGGTCGTGGACGATCTGGACGCGGCCATCGCGCATGTCCAGCGCCATTCCACGCACCACAGCGACTGCATCGTGACCGAGAATCAAGCCGCGGCCGACCGCTTTGTCGACGAGGTCGACAGTGCGGCGGTGTACGTCAACGTCTCCACCCGCTTTACCGACGGCGGAGAATTCGGCCTTGGCTGCGAGATGGGCATTTCCACCCAGAAGCTCCACGCGCGCGGTCCGATGGGTCTCGACGAGCTGAGCACCTATAAATACGTCATCATCGGCAGCGGCCAGATTCGATAACGGGAAAGGCGGACACTCCGATGTACCAACGACAAGAAGTACGCGCTGGCGAACTGCGTGCTTCTCGACGGCTCTGAGTGCATGGAGCCACAGACGGGCAAGGCCGTCCGCATCGACGGCGAGAAAATCAGCGAGATCGTCGACGCACAGCACATCTCTGCGGGCTATGAGGCAGTCGACCTCGGCGGAAAGTACGTGCTGCCGGGGCTCATCAACATGCACGTGCACCTGCCCGCCTCGGGCAAGCCCAGGAAAAAGGCGAGCGACCCGAAAAAGCTCGTCAAGCTCATCACCTCCTGCGCGCTGACAAACAGGATCGGCGCCAACATGTGCGAGGGCTACGCCAAGACCGAGCTGCTCTCCGGCGTCGCGACCATCCGCACGGTCGGCGGCGTCGCCGATTGCGACACGAAAATTCGCGACCTCGCCGCGGCGGGCAAGATCCTTGCCCCGCGCGTGCTGGCGTCGAACATGGCGGTCTCCGTCCCCGGCGGACACATGGCGGGCTCGCCCGCCTACGAGGCGCACTCTGCCGAAGAGGCTGCGGCACTCGTCGAAGAGATCGCCGCCGAGAAGCCTAACCTCCTCATCAAGCTGATGATCACCGGCGGCGTGATGGACGCCGCCGTCGTGGGCGAGCCGGGCGTGCTGCGCATGCAGCCCAAGCTTGTCAAGGCCGCGTGCGGCAAGGCGCATTCGCTCGGCATGATCGTCGCGGCGCACGTCGAGAGCCCTGAGGGCGTGATGGGCACGCTGCGCTACAGCGTCGACTCCATTGAGCACGGCGCGCAGCCAAGCGATGAGATGACCGCGCTCTTCAAGCAGCGCAAGGCGTTCCAGATTTCGACCATCTCCCCGCCCTGCCCTACGCGCTCTTCGACCGCAGCATTTCGCACGCGACGTATGAGCAGCAGGAAAACGGCAAGATCGTCTTCGACGGCATTGTCGCGCTCGCGAAAGCGAACCTCGCCGCGGGCGTGTCGGTCGGTCTCGGCACGGACGTCGGCTGCCCGTACATCACGCATTACGACATGTGGCGCGAGCTGCACTATTTCGTCAAATACTGCGGCGTGACGCCCGCGTTCGCGCTGTACAGCGCAACGAAGCTCAACACCCAGCTTGCAGGCATTGGTGACCTGACCGGCAGCATCGAAGAGGACAGGCAGGCCGACCTGATCGTCTGCGCAAATGACCCGCTCCGGAATTTGAGCGCCCTGCGCGAGCTCGACATGGTCGTCAAGAGCGGCTGCCGCATCGGCAGACCGCAAATCAAAAAGATGGATGAGGTCGAGCACGAGCTCGATAAATTCCTGTGAACGCTATGAAATATCTTGTACTATCCGACTCGCACGGTAACGTCGGCAACATGGTGCGCGCGGTGGAGCTTGTAAAGCCGCACGGCATCATCCACCTTGGCGACGGCTGGCGCGACGCCGAGGAATTGCGTGAGCTTTTCCCCCGCCTGCCGCTTGAGCAGGTGCCCGGCAACTGCGACTTCGGGCGCTTTGAAGCGCTCGAGCGCGTGCTGATCCTGGACGATCACCGCGTGCTCATCGCGCACGGGCATACGTTAGGGGTGAAAACCGGACTTCTCCGCGCGCAGTACCGCGCGCTGGAGATGAACGCAGACATTCTGCTCTTCGGTCACACGCATGTACCGCTCGTGGATGCGGCGTCGCGGCCGATGATGATGAATCCCGGCTCGATCGGCGATCCCCGCCGCCCGACCTATGGCGTGCTGGAGTTCAAGGACGGGCAAATTTACCCGTCGGTCTTCCGGCTGGACGCATAACAAAAAAGAGATGTACCTTGCGGTACATCTCTTTTTTACTGCTCCAAGAACCGCCGCGCGAGCGCGGGCGCGTTCGTATTTTTGAGGCACAC
>CAVFND010000253.1:0-1752 GCA_963623615.1 Oscillibacter sp. ER4
CTTTATGAAGTTGGAGTTCACAAAGCTCATCGACAAATACGGTCTCAAGCCGCCCGCCGATATTCCCGCCGCCGAAGAGCCGGTCGACCTCACCGTGACCGCCGAGGCCGTGACCACGGCAGAAAAGGCCGAAGGATTTCTCGCGCTCTTCCGCAAGGCGGAGCACGTGACGCTGCTGGCGCTGCCCAATCTCTCCGGCGTGATCGTCGACTGCGATACGGGCGAAAACACCGCCGTTTCCGCCGAATTCTACTTTAACCGCTACGAGGGCGACTGGAACGCGCTGCTGCGCGCGCTGTTCTCGGACGATATCAAAAAGGTCAGCCACAACGTCAAGGACCTGCAGCGCACGCTGCTCGAAAACGGTCTTCCCACCGAGGGTTTTGTCTTCGATGTCTCGCTCGCGGGGTATCTGCTCGACGCGACGGCGGGCAAGTACGACATCGCGTCGCTGTTCGCCGCCTACTTCCGCCAGACGCTCGCCGAGCCGAAGCACTTGGATCCCGAGGCGTTCTCGATGCTCGGCGACACGGCCGAGGCCGAGACGGCGTTCCACGTTTACACCAGCGCCGTCAGTGCGCTGTATGAGACCTTCGCCCCCGAACTTGAGAAGCGCGAGCTGCACGAGCTCTACTACAAGGTAGAGTTACCCCTCTGCGCCGTGCTCGCGCGCATGGAGCACGCGGGCATGCGCGTCGACGCGAACGCCCTCGCGGCGTTCGGCAGCGAGATGGAGGCCCAGCTCAAAACGCTCGAGCAGCACATCTACGAAGAAGCCGGCGGGCCGTTCAACATCAACTCCCCCAAGCAGCTCGGCGAGGTGCTTTTTGAGCGCTTGCAGCTCCCGCACGGCAAGAAGACGAAGACCGGCTGGTCGACGAACGCGGACGTGCTTGAAAAGCTCCGGTGGGAAAATCCCATCGTCGAAGAGGTCTTACAGTACCGCCAGTACGCGAAATTCCGCTCGACGTACTGTGACGGTCTTTTGAAGGTCATCGCACCCGACGGGCGCATCCACACGAGCTTTCAGATGACCGTCACGGCGACGGGCCGCCTGAGCTCGACCGAGCCGAATTTGCAGAACATCCCCACGCGCACGCAGCTCGGCAGTGAGTTCCGCCGCATGTTCGTCCCCGCGGACGGCTGCGTGCTCGTCGACGCGGACTACAGCCAGATCGAGCTGCGGCTGCTCGCGCACATCGCGGACGACGAGGCGATGAAGCAGGCGTTTCTGACCGGCGAGGATATCCATACCGTCACGGCCGCGCAGGTCTTCGGCGTGCCGGCTGATCAGGTAACGAAGCAGATGCGCTCGCACGCGAAGGCTGTCAATTTCGGCATCGTGTACGGCATTTCCGCCTTCTCGCTCGCGCAGGACATCGGCGTGCCGGTGTACGAGGCGAAGGAATATATCGAAACGTATTTCGAGCGCTTCCCCGGCATCCGCCGCTATATGGACGAGGTCGTCGCACAGGCACAGGAGCGCGGCTACGTTGAAACACTGATGCACCGCCGCCGCGCGCTGCCCGAGCTGACGGCGAGCAACTTCAACACTCGCTCGTTCGGCGAGCGAGTCGCGCGCAACATGCCCATCCAGGGCACAGCCGCGGACGTCATCAAGCTCGCGATGGTTCGCGTCGATGAGCGGCTGCGCAGAGAAAATTTAAAGGCAAAGCTCATTTTGCAGGTGCACGACGAGCTGATCGTCGAGTGCCCCGAGGAGGAAAAGGAGACCGTCGCGCAGCTCCTCAC
>CAVFND010000253.1:1762-2888 GCA_963623615.1 Oscillibacter sp. ER4
GATGGAGGGCGCGGTGCATCTTTCCGTCCCCCTGACTGCCGAGGCCCACTGGGGCAAAAACTGGCTGGAAGCCAAATGACCGGAGGAAGCCAATGGAACAGCTGAAGAAAAAAGTCCGCATCGTGCCGATGACGAACGAATATTTGAATGACGTGGCCGACCTTGAGCGCGTGTGCTTCTCGAATCCCTGGTCGCGCAGCATGCTCGCAGAGGAGCTTGAAAACGCTTGCTCTGCCTTCCTGGTCGCGCTGGACGCGGAAAACGGCAGCGTCGTCGGCTACGCGGGGCTGCTCGCCGTCGCGGACGAGGGCTGCATCACCAAGATGGCCGTCCGTCCCGACTGCCGCCGCGGCGGCGTGGCGGGTCAGCTTCTCGACGTGTTCATCCGCTTTGCCGAGGGCAGCTGTCTCGCGTTTTTGACGCTCGAGGTGCGCGAGAGCAACTATGCCGCCATCGCGCTCTACGGCAGCCGCGGCTTCCGCGGCGAGGGCCGCCGCAAAAACTACTACGACCACCCGAAAGAGGACGCCATCATCATGACGAAAAAATTCGGCGCGGCAGAAGCGGAGGCGCAGCAATGAAAATTCTCGCTTTCGAGTCCTCCTGCGACGAGACCGCCGTCGCGGTCGTCGAGGACGGGCGCAAGATCCTCTCCGACGCCATCGCGTCACAGGCCGACCTGCACGCGCTCTACGGCGGCGTCGTGCCGGAGATCGCGTCACGTAAGCACATCGAGGCCATCGCCGCGCTGACCGATCAGGCACTCAAGGAGGCAGGCGTCGAGAAAAAGGACATCGACGCCGTGGCCGCGACCTACGCGCCTGGCTTAATTGGCGCGGTGCTCGTGGGGCTGAACTTTGCCAAAAGCGCAGCCTACGCGCTGAACGTGCCGCTCATCCCCGTGCACCACATCCGCGGCCACATCGCCGCGAACTACTTGGCGTTTCCGGAACTCGAGCCGCCGTTTCTGGCACTGTGCATGTCCGGCGGCAACACGCTCATCGTCGATGTGCGCGACTACACGGACTTTGCGCTCCTCGGCGCGACGCGCGACGACGCGGCGGGCGAATGCTTCGACAAGGCCGCGCGCGTGCTTGGGATGCCCTATCCCGGCGGCAAGCCGATG
>CAVFND010000254.1:0-2884 GCA_963623615.1 Oscillibacter sp. ER4
AGACTATGGCCTTTAAGATTCCAGGTGTACCGCCGACGACCAACAAATCGGTGCGTTTTCCAAACGATATGCTCGAAGAGATCGAGAACGCAATTCGCGGCAAGGATTGCACATTCTCGGCGTTCGTCGTCGCAGCCGTCCGAGCTGCACTCGACGACTTAAAAGAACAAGAAAACGACCGCTGATGCGGTCGTTTTTTGTATGCGGCGAGCGCAGCAATGCCGCGCCCGCAAGCAGTCTGCCGCCATTCTACCGTCACACGCGCCTCACGAAGTAAGGCGCGGTTGATGGATGGAATGACTCGCAGGGACTCATGGCGAAGCCATGTACACCGCACCTGATTCCGCAGGCTGCGCAGCTCTTCGAGCCAAAGGCTGCCAATGTGCGGGGTCGAGGGGGAAGGCCCCTCGTCCTTTCTCTCGGGGGTTGCAAAGGGGGATACTCTCTTTCGAGAAAGAGAGTATCCCCCTTTAACGCACTCCCGCACGGTACGGGAATCGTCCCCCTGCACCGGTGCAGGAAAAAGCCTTTTCACGCCTCCGGCGTCAAAACACCCTTCTCTGTAACCAGCATCGTGCAGTGCATATCGTGCTCCTCGACCGGCACCTCGGGCGACATGAGCTGCTCGCGGCAGATCAGCACCGTCGGGCAGTGGAGCTGCGGCAGCAGACGGTCATAGTACCCGCCGCCCTGGCCGAGACGGCGGCCCTTGCGGTCGAATGACAGGCAGGGCACGACGGCGAAGTCGATGTCCGCCGCGGTGACGAGCGCGCAGCTCTTCTTCGGCTCCAAAATGCCGTAGGCGCCCGCCCCCAGATCGTCCATCGAGTGTACGACGCACAGGTCGATGGCGTGCTCGGCGGCGCAGCGGGGCAGGATCAGCGTCTTGCCCGCGGCAATGGTCTCGTTCATAAAGAGCGAGGTGTCGATCTCCTTTTCGGTGCCGGCAAAGGCGAAGACGACCTTCGCGCTCTTGTACTCGTCCAGCGCGAGCAGGTGGCGGCAGATGGCCGCGGAGCTCTCGGCCTTGTAGGCGGGATCGAGCGTGCGCTCCTTCTTGCGGATAAAGGTTCTCAGTGCTTTTTTCTCTTCGATCACAGACATGGGAAGGACCCTCCTGATACTTTTAAAATTTGACGCTCCTATCGTAGCAAAAAGCGAGAGAAAAGGCAAGCTGCCGAAGAAAGTAAAATAATATCCCGCCGCGCTCGTGAAAAGAAATTGACAGTAAATTTTAATTTTGTTATCCTTAATAAGAATGGATACGCGGCTGACCGCGTCAAACAGAGGAGGAATTTTTACCATGGCTATGCTGCTCAAGGGAGCCGAGGTCGCCAAGGCGCTGACCGAGGAGCTCCACGCGAAGACTGAAAAACTGAAGAAAAACGGCACCGAGCCCTGCCTTGCCATCCTGCGCGTCGGCGCGCGCGAGGATGACCTTGCCTACGAGCGCGGCGCGCTCAAGCGCTGCGAAAAGGTCGGCGTCGCCGTCCGTCAGGTCATCCTGCCCGAGGACGTGACGCAGGAGGTGCTGATGGAGAACATCCATGCGCTCAACGCGGACGAGAAGGTCCACGGCGTGCTGATGTTCCGCCCGCTGCCCAAGCACCTGGACGACGAGGCGGCGCGCGCGGCGCTCGACCCGAAAAAGGACATGGACGGCATCACGGACGGCTCTATGACTGCCGTTTACGCCGGCACCAAGGGCGGTTATCCCCCCTGCACCGCCGCGGCCTGCGTGGCGCTGCTCAAGCACTACAACATTCCCATCAAGGGCAAGCGCGTGGTCGTCATCGGCCGCAGCCTTGTCATCGGCAAGCCGGTCTCCCTGCTGCTGCTCGCCGAGCACGCGACCGTGACCGTCTGCCACAGCCGCAGCGAGAATCTGCCCGAGATCTGCCGCGAGGCCGACATCCTCGTCGTCGCCGCCGGTAAGGCCGGTATGGTCGGCGCGGAGAGCGTGCGCGCCGGTCAGGTCGTGCTGGATGTCGGCATCCACGTCGGCGCGGACGGCAACCTCTGCGGCGACACCCGCTTTGCCGAGGTCGAGCCGGTTGTCGAGGCCATCACCCCCGTTCCCGGCGGTGTCGGCACCGTGACGAGCACGATCCTCGCAAGCCATGTTGTCGAGGCGGCGGAGCGCGCGGCGAACAAGTAATCTTCGCAATTCAACCGGCATAGAAGAGAAAGGAAACTGATTGGACAAGAGAACAGGAGGGAACTCATGGGACTTTACGATTCCGTTGACCGCGGCAAGCCAAAGCCCAAGCGCTTGACAGGCCCTATCGCCCTCTGCTGTGTGTTGTTTCTGCTCTTCGGCGGGCTCACGTACTGGGCTTGCCACCACCAGTTTCGCTTCCATGCCTTTATCTCCGACCTGACGGACAGCACGCGCGACGCGAGAAGTTCGGAGATGTTCCGCGTTACTGTGAACGGGAGCGAAACCGATGCGACAATCGACGATCTCAGCGAGCTTTTGTACCTCATCGACAAAGCGGGCGCGGGCCGCACTTCTGACGCGCCGGAGGAGACACCCTACGCCGTGGTCGACTACGGCGACGGCACGACGCTCGAAATTTGGAAGGTCGAGCTCGTGAATCCGTCCAACAACTGGACGGAGGGGCCGTTTTTCCGCTGCACGGACGCGAAGGGAAAGTCGTATGGCTACGACACCGACCAGCTCCGCTGGGAAAGCGTCGTCCGGCTCTTGGGAGAGTGAAAAGAGGGAGCACCCGCAAAGGTGCTCCTTTTTTGCGCGCTCTCCAAAGCGCCACAGGCGCGAAGGAGGTGCAGCGCGGCAGCGCTGCTTCTTTATATCTCCCGCACAGTGCGGGAGTGCGCATAAAGGGGGATATTCTCTTTCTCGAAAGAGAATATCCCCCTT
>CAVFND010000255.1:0-2832 GCA_963623615.1 Oscillibacter sp. ER4
GCGGCAGCGCCGCGCTATGGGCAGTGCAATCGGCAAGCATTGCAGCTCTTCGAGCTGCTCGCTTGCAATGGGAATCCCTTTCTCTTGGGGGTCAAAGGGGGATATTCTCTTTCCGAGGAAAGAGAATATCCCCCTTAATCGCTCCCTGCGCGGCGCAGGGGAACAAAGTACAGCGCTGACGCGCTGTGATATGTTACCCCTGCCGTTTTTTGAAGGTTAAATAACCTTCAAGCATGAGGCTCGCCGCAACAGCATCGACTGTTTTCTTGCGCTCCTTGGCGCGCTTGCCGTTATTGAATAAGATGTTGTGCGCGTCGACGGTCGTGCGGCGCTCGTCCCAGAGCGTGACGGGGAGCGATGTGGCCTCGCGCAGCATCTCGGCGAAGCCCTCGGCCTTTTCCGCGCGGGGGCCGCGCGTGCCGTCCATGTTGAGCGGGTGGCCGAGCACGAGCTCTGAGACCTCGTGCTCGGAGATGAGCGGCAGCAGCTTTTCGATGACCGCCTCGGGCTTGTAGGCGGTGATGACGGTCGAAAAGCCCGTGAGCGTCAGCGTGCGGTCGGAGATCGCGACGCCGGTGTGCGCGTCGCCGTAGTCGATGGCCATGATCTTCATAAAATTGCCTCCTGAGCGTTTCTTTTGACTGCCAGCATACAGGATTTTCGCCCAAAAAGCAAGCGTGGGGCAGGAGAGAGGCGCGCCGCGGCGGCAAAATACGGTAAAATCGTCCTGCTGCGGGAGAAAAACGCGGGAAAGAATGAAAATCTGCACGATTTTCTGCAAAATCGTGCAAAAAGTGCTTGACGGCTGGACGTACCATGTGGTATCATCTTACTTACCTGTGAAAGAGGGCTTTCTTTTTGCGCGCATTTGCTTCTCGGCACGCAAGAAAGAGCGCCCCCCTTAATTTGAAACAGGGAGGCAATCGCCAGTTCCGCACCGCTTGCGGTCAGTGGGACTGAGTAAATAAGGAGGTGCCGTTAGATGCGCATTAAGATCACGCTCAGATGCAACGAGTGCAAGCAGAGAAACTACAACACGATGAAGAACAAGAAGAACACCCCGGACAAGCTCGAGCTGAACAAGTACTGCCCCTTCTGCAAGAAGCACACCGTCCACACCGAAACCAAGTAATTAGGAAAGGCTGTTGAAACATGGCAGAAGAAAAGAAGAAGAAGGACCGCGCCAAGTGGTTCCGTGAAATGAGAAGCGAACTGAAAAAGGTCGTATGGCCCACCGCATCCACCACTGCGAAGAACACCGGCACTGTGTTGCTGTGCTCCCTCGTCGTCGGCGCCTGCATCTGGATCTTCGACTATGTGGCCGTTTCCGCAGTGCACCTGCTGATCGGTCTCGCGGGCTGACAGGAGAGCAGTCATGGCTGATAATGCTAAGTGGTATGTCGCGCATACTTACTCCGGCTATGAAAACGCAGTCAAGACGGCCATCGAGAAGTTCGTCGCCAACCGTCATCTGGAGGACATGATCCTCGACATCCAGATCCCGCTGGAGACTGTCACGGAAGTGACCGACTCGGGTGAGACGAAGGAAGTCGAACGCAAGGTCTTCCCAGGCTATGTGCTCGTCAAGATGATCATGACGGACGACACCTGGCATCTGATCCGCAACATTCGCGGCGTGACCGGCTTTGTCGGCACGGCGAACAATGAACCCATTCCTCTCACGGAAGAGGAAGTCCTGGCGCTCGGCATGGAACGGCGAGAGATCGTCGTGCGCTACAATGTCGGCGATCAGGTCAAGATCACCGACGGCCCGCTTTCGTCCTTCCTCGGTACGGTCGAAGAGATCGACGCAGAGAAGAACAAGGTGTGCGTGGTCGTGTCCATGTTCGGACGCGAAACGCCGGTCGAGCTGGAGCTCGATCAGGTCGAGGTCGTAGAACCGTAATCACCGCCAAAAGCGATGAGCCGCAACCGCGGCAAACGTGGGAGAGACGCTGTGCGTCTCGCCAAGGGCGGCCGGAATCGCCGGTCGTTACCACATCAATATTAAGGAGGTGCCTCTCATGGCACAGAAGATCACCGGTTACGTTAAGCTGCAGATCCCTGCAGGCAAAGCAACTCCCGCACCCCCCGTTGGCCCCGCGCTCGGTCAGCACGGCGTCAACATCGCTGCGTTCACCAAGGAATTCAACGAGCGCACCAAGAATGACATGGGTCTCATCATCCCCGTTGTCATCACGGTGTATGCCGACCGTTCCTTCTCCTTCGTCACCAAGACTCCTCCCGCTGCCGTCCTCATCAAGAAGGAATGCAACATCGAGTCTGGCTCCGGCGTGCCCAACAAGACCAAGGTCGCTACCATTTCCAAGGCCTCTGTCCAGAAGATCGCCGAGATGAAGATGCGTGACCTTAACGCGAGCACTCTCGAGTCTGCGATGAGTATGATCGCCGGTACCGCACGCTCCATGGGCGTTGTCGTCGAAGAATAAGGAGGGTGTGAACAATGTTTAGAGGTAAAAAGTATCAGGATGCTGCAAAGCAGATCGAAAAGAACACTCAGTATGACGCCGCAGAGGGCTTTGGCCTGATCTGCAAGACCGCTTCCGCGAAGTTCGACGAGACCGTCGAGCTGCACGTCAAGCTGGGCGTTGACTCCCGCCACGCCGACCAGCAGGTCCGCGGCGCGATCGTCCTTCCCAACGGCACGGGCAAGACCGCGCGTGTGCTCGTCTTCGCCAAGGGCGATAAGGCGGACGCTGCCCGCGAGGCCGGTGCGGATTACGTCGGCGAGATGGACATGGTCGAGAAGATCCAGAAGGAAAACTGGTTCGATTTCGATGTCGTCGTCGCTTCCCCCGACATGATGGGTGT
>CAVFND010000256.1:0-2810 GCA_963623615.1 Oscillibacter sp. ER4
GCGCTATACTGTCATCAAGAAAATGATGGCGGTTCATCCGGCGATGACGAATCGAGAGGAGGCGAAGCGATGTCCCGCGAGAACAGCCCCGTGCAGTCCGTTGCCAAGGCGCTGCGGCTGCTTGACCTGCTGATGGAGGCGCACCAGCCGCTCACGCTGGCGGCGCTGAGCGAGCGGACCGGCTGGCCGAAGAGCACGATCCACGGCCTTTTGAGCACGATGCGCGAGAGCGCGGTCGTGGATCAGCAGAGCGACGGGCGTTACTGCCTCGGCGTGCGCCTCTTTGAATACGGCTGCGCCGTGGGCGCAAGCTGGAGAGTTTCAGATTTGGCAAAGCCCCATTTGCAGCACCTGTCAAGCGTGACGGGGCAGTCGGTGTTCCTTTCGATGCTGAATCGGTCAGAGGTCATCACCATCGAGCAGGTGCAGTCCCGCGCAGGACTGCGCGTTGTGTCGGAGGTCGGCACGCGCCTGCCGCTGCACTGCACCTCGCAGGGCAAGGTGTTTCTGGCCGCAATGGCCGACCACGAAGCCAAACGCGTCCTTTCGCGCCGCGCACTGGAGCCCTACACGCCGAAGACCCTCGTCACGTGGGAAGAACTCTTCCGTGTGATGCAGGCCGCGCGAGAGAACGGCTATGCCGTGGAGGACGGCGAGTACCGCTTTGGATTGTGCTCGGCCTCCGCGCCCGTGCGCGACAGCTCCGGCGCGGTGCGCTACGCCGTCGGCTTTGTCGGCATGTTCGACAGCGTGCGTTCGCCGGATTTCCAGCGAGATATTGACTTGACACGCGCTGCCGCGGCGCAGATCTCAACGGCGCTCGGCTATCGGGCTTAAACGGAAAATTTTGTGCCGCTGCCGCGAAAATGCGCGGCGGGCGGCGATATCAGAACAGAACAGGGGAGGAGACACCATGGCGATCAAACGCAAATTCCCGCCCCGCGTGGCGACGGTCTACTGCAACGGCGGCTGCCGTGCAAAAAAGGATGAGGACGGCGCGCTCCTGTGCGCCTACGGCTGCATTGGCTGCGAGGCGTGCGTCAACACCTGCCGTTTCGACGCCATCCACTTGAACGACTTCGGCTGCGCCGAGGTCGACGACGAAAAGTGTATCGGCTGCGGCGCGTGCACGCGCAAGTGTCCGCGCGGTATCATCCATCTGCGCCTTCTGGACGACCGCATCCAGCCGCTGTGCTCGAATCTTGATAAGGGTTTCGACGCGGCGACGAAGACGGGCGCGCGCACGGTCTGCGATGTGAGCTGCATCGCCTGCGGCATGTGCGTGAAGAACTGCCCCGCAGACGCCATCCACCTTGTGCAGCTCCACGCGGTCATCGACGCGGAGCGCTGCCTGAGCTGCGGCGCGTGCGCAGTCATCTGCCCGCGGCATGTCATCAAGGACCGCTTCGGCGTGCTGACGCCGGTGCATTAAATCATACATAAAAAAGCTCCTGAGAAAACTTCTTAGGAGCTTTTTTTGCGGTCAAATTTTTAATCACATGCTGGTGTAGTGGCTGGGGTCGCGCGGGAGGCACAAATCGAGGATCAGGCCCACGACGAACACGCCCGCGACCATGTTGCCCGCGAAAATGTCGCCGATGAAGCTCGGCAGCTCGTTGAAAAAGCCGTCGACCTGCGTCACGCCGACGCCGAGGCAGATGGACGTCGCCGCGATGAGCGTGTTGCGCTGGTCCATGCCCGCGTCGTGCATCATGCGCACGCCGGACATCATAATAGAGCCGAACATGATGACCGTGCAGCCGCCGAGCACGCAGTCAGGCAGCGTCGTGAAGAACGCGCCGATGGGCGGGAACAGGCCGCCGAGGATCATCGCCAGCGCGCCAAACATGATGGTGAAGCGGTTGACCACGTGAGTCATCGAGATGAGACCGACGTTCTGGCTGAACGACGTGATGGGCGAGCAGCCGAACACGCCGCCGGAGAGCGCGGAGGCAAAGCCGTCGACGCACAGCGAGCCGGAGATCTCCTCCGCCGTGATGTCGCGGCCGAGGCCGCCTGTGCAGCAGGCGGTGGTGTCGCCGATGGTCTCAACGGCGGAGACGATGAACACAAGGCAGAAGGAAAGAATCGCGGCGGGCTGGAACTGCGGCTTGAACGCGAACAGCTGCGGCATGGCGATGACGCCGAGCTCGCGGATCGTGTCGCCCATGGCGGCAAAGTCGACCATGCCGAAGAAGATCGAGACCACATAGCCCACGACCATGCCGAGCAGCACGTACAGCTGCTTGGCAACGCCCTTGAGCGTCGTGTGGAAGATGAGCGCGGCGGCGAGCGTGATGGTGGCGACGAGCAGGTTCTGCCACGAACCGAGCGGATACGCCGACGAAGAGCCGAACGACGAAACGCCGACATTTAAAATGCTCAAACCGATCGAGACGACCACGCAGGCCGAGACGATGGGGGAGATGATCTTGCGCCAGTACTTGGCCGTGAGGCCCAGTACGCCTTCAAAGCAGCCGCCGACGATGATCGCGCCGACCATGATGCCGTAATCCTGCGAAGCGGTGGCAAGGCAGGCGGCGAGGAACGTGAAGCTGATGCCCATGACGACCGGCAGTCCTGAGCCGATCTTCCAGATGGGGTAGAGCTGCAAAAGCGTGCCGATACCGGCGATGAGCATGCAGTTTTGCAGCAGCCGCGCCGTCTCGATGGCGGTGAAGGCCTCACCCTGATAGACGGCAACCGAGGAGATGATGATGAGCGGCGCGACGTTCGCGACGAACATCGCCAGCACATGCTGGAGACCAAACGGGATGGCCTTTGCGATGGGGACACGTCCTTCCAGCTGG
>CAVFND010000257.1:0-2806 GCA_963623615.1 Oscillibacter sp. ER4
GACTGGGACCGCGTGATCGATACGACCGACCCGCAGTACTACAAGTGGACGCAGTGGATCTTCCTCCAGATGTTCAAGCACGGTCTCGCCTACAAGACGACGATGCCCGTCAACTGGTGCACGAGCTGCAAATGCGTGCTGGCGAACGAAGAGGTCGTCGAGGGTGTGTGCGAGCGCTGCGGCGCGCCCGTCATCCGCAAGGAAAAGTCCCAGTGGATGCTGCGCATCACGAAGTATGCCGATCGCCTCATTGACGATCTCGACGATGTCGACTACATTGAGCGCGTGAAGACGCAGCAGCGCAACTGGATCGGACGCTCTACCGGTACCGAGGTCACGTTCAAGACCAATACCGAGGACGATATCACCGTTTACACCACCCGTGTCGACACGCTGTTCGGCGTGACGTACACCGTTATCTCTCCCGAGCATCCGCTGCTCAAAAAGTGGAAGAGCATCATCAAAAACTGGGACGAGGTCGAGGCTTATCAGGCTGCCGCCGCCCGCAAGAGCGATTTTGAGCGCGGCGAGCTCAACAAGGACAAGACCGGCGTGCGCCTCGACGGCATCGAGGTCATCAACCCCGCGACCGGCAAGGTCGTGCCGATGTTCGTCTCGGACTATGTCTTAATGGGCTACGGCACCGGTATCGTCATGGGCGTTCCGGGCCACGACCAGCGCGACTGGGACTTCGCCAAGGCATTCGATATCCCCATCGTCGAGGTCGTCGAGGGCGGCGACATCACGAAGGAAGCCTTCACGCTCAAGGATGACACCGGCATCATGGTGAACTCCGGCTTCTTAAACGGCATGACCGTCAAGGAGGCCATTCCTGCGATGAAGAAGTACGCCGTCGAGCAGGGCTGGGGCCATGAAAAGGTCAACTACAAGCTGCGCGACTGGGTCTTCTCCCGTCAGCGCTACTGGGGCGAGCCCATCCCCCTCGTCAACTGCCCGAAGTGCGGCTGGGTGCCCGTGCCCGAGGAGGAGCTGCCGCTCGTCCTGCCGCAGGTGGACAGCTACGAGCTGACCGACGACGGCGAAAGCCCGCTCTCCAAGATGACCGACTGGGTCAACACCAAGTGCCCCAAGTGCGGCGGCCCCGCCAAGCGCGAGACCGATACCATGCCCCAGTGGGCCGGCTCTTCGTGGTACTTCCTGCGCTATATGGACCCGCACAACGATCAGGCTCCCGTCTCTCACGAGGCGGAGAACTACTGGGGCCCTGTGGACTGGTACAACGGCGGCATGGAGCACACCACGCTGCACCTGCTGTACTCCCGCTTCTGGCATAAGTTCCTGTACGATATCGGCGTCGTGCACACGAAGGAGCCCTACGCCAAGCGCACGAGCCACGGCATGATCCTGGGCCAGAACCCGCACTACGTCGGCAACGTCTCCACGCAGGAGGAGAAGGATGCGCTCATCGCCAAGTACGGCAATCAGGCGCTGCGTCCGGCAGTCAAGATGTCCAAGTCCCTCGGCAACGTTGTCAACCCCGACGATGTGGTCAAGGCCTACGGCGCGGACACGATGCGCCTTTATATCATGTTCATCGGCGACTTTGAAAAGGTCGCGACCTGGTCCGACGACGCAGTCAAGGGCTGCAAGCGCTTCTTGGACCGCGTGTGGAACCTTGCTGATCAGGTGACGGACGAGGAGAGCGTCTCGGAAAAGAACGCGCCCATCGTCCACAAGACCATCAAGAAGGTCACGGACGATATCGACACGCTGAAGATGAACACCGCCATCGCCGCCCTCATGGCCATGGTCAACGAGTTCTATTCCAACGGCGTCAGCCGCGGCGACTTCGAGGCGCTGCTGCTCATGCTCTCTCCGTTCGCCCCCCACATGGTCGAGGAGCTCTGGGAGCAGAAGGGCTTTGCCGCCAAGCACGGCGGCAAGATGGCAATGCAGTGTGCGTGGCCGGAGTACGACGAGAGCAAGACCGTCGCCTCCACCGCCGAGATGGCCGTTCAGGTCGGCGGCAAGTTCAAGGGCACGATCACCGTTCCTGTGGACAGCAATCAGGACACCGTGGTCGAGGCTGCCAAGGCGAACGAAAAGGTCGCCAAGGCCATCGCCGGTATGCAGATCGTCAAGGTCATCCACGTCAAGAACAAGCTCGTCAACCTGATCGTGAAACCCTGCTGAGCGGAATTTCGGAATTTTTTGAAAATATGAGAAAAGATTATTGACAAGCTGTGATTTTTCTCATATAATACCACCGTTAGTCATGTAAGTGACTCTTAAAGAGCACCCAGGATCAAGCCGGGTGTATCGGAGGGAGGGAAAACATAAATGTCCGAGATCCACGTCAAGGAGGGCGAATCTCTCGACAGCGCGCTCAAGCGCTTCAAGAGAAGCTGCGCCAAGGCCGGTATCGTGGCGGAGGTCCGCAAGAGAGAGTGCTATGAGAGCCCCAGTGTCAAGCGCCGCAAGAAGAGCGAGGCCGCCCGTAAGAACCGCAACAAGCGCTATTACTAATTAGATCAGAAAAAGACCTGCCACATCTGTGGCGGGCCTTTTTTCGTGCTCATCCTGAGCACTGCGGGTATTTCGCGCCCAAAGGGCGCGGGGATTTGGCAGCCCGAAGGGGCTGTGCCTTTTCCCGCGCGGGCGCGGGAGGGAGGGCGGCGTGCGCGCCGCGGCACCAAAGGGGTATTCTCTTTCCGAAGAGAATACCCCCTTTGAATCCCCCAGAGAAAGGCGAGGGGCCTTCCCCCTCGACCCCGCACATTGGCAGATTGGAGCTCGAAGAGCTGCACGCGCTGCGCATTGCACAGCCGTTGGCAGCTCTGCTGCC
>CAVFND010000258.1:0-2788 GCA_963623615.1 Oscillibacter sp. ER4
TCCCATTGGAATGTACTTCCTGCGTTCAGACGATACTTCGGGTACAACGATGTAGGTGCTTTTTGAGATATTTGTAAAAGCAAACTCTCTCGGAGTTTCTGCGAGTTGCCGTGTGACAGCTCTAGAACTTGCAAGTCTTGATTGACGTACTGCCTCTACTCTATCTAGGCACAAAGGCATTTGACGAAGTTCGGCGGGACTACATTCTCTAAGGTATAGAAAATAGCGCGGGATTCTGTTAATAAATTCTCTTGAACCGATCCACTTCCTAAAATATTTTTCTGAAGCTGGTTCTGCCGCAATAAACTTCTCCCTTTCTTCTTCAGTAAATGAATAGAAGCCGCCATCAATCGGCTGATTGCCTAAGCTCATTGCAGGTACATCACAAATTGGCTTGCTTCTGCTTTCCACAAACACATCATCCGCATCCAGCAGGTAGCCGTTGATGTGCGATACGACCTGCGCACGGCCGCCGGTATACAGGATCCGCTCCGCTTCGTTCGGTGCGACGCTGAACCCGATGATCACGCAGTGGACGTGCGCCTTTTCGCTGGCCTCGCTGTCCCAGCGGAAGGTGCGGTGGGCAAAGTCTATGTGAACACCGGATTCAAAAAGTGGTTTCCAAAGAATAGCCACACTTTCTCCCTGTGAAACGGAGTTGGTCGAAACAAGAGCGCTGCGTATCTCTGTTCCCTGCATCAAATCTGCCGCCTTTTTATACCAGCAAGAGACATAATCCAGATTGCCTGCGTTTTTCCAGCCGTCAAAAATCAAATTCACATCTGATTTTTGCGAAGCGTCCATCAGTCGCGCCCCCACAAACGGCGGGTTGCCCATGATGTACGACAGCTCAGCTTTGGGCACGACGCTCTCCCAGTCCATGCGCAGGGCGTTGCCCTCGACGATGTTGGCGTTCGTTTTCAGCGGCAGGAAGTCGAGCTGCATCAAAACGATGCTCTCGGTCTCCTTCATCATCTGGCTTTCCGCTATCCACAGCGCCGTCTTCGCAACGGTCACGGCAAAGTCGTTTATCTCTATGCCGTGAAACTGCCTGATGGAGACCTGGATGGGGTTCCAGCCCGCGTCGCCGAAAACTATCTGGTCGTGCTGAAGCTCGCGCAGAACGTCGTTTTCTATCCTGCGCAGACTGATATAGGTCTCGGTCAGGAAGTTGCCCGAGCCGCAGGCGGGGTCGAGAAACGAAAGAGATGCGAGCTTTTTCTGAAATGCCTTTAATCTGTTCTCGCGCGTCTTCGCAACGGGGACGGCGCATATATCGTCGAGCTCCGATCTCAGACCGTCGAGGAAAAGGGGGTCTATGACCTTGTGGATGTTCTCTATCGAGGTGTAGTGCATGCCGCCGCTGCGCCGCGTCTCGGGGTTTAAGGTGCTTTCAAACACCGCGCCGAAGATGGTGGGGCTTATCTCCGACCAGTCGAAGTCGTCGCTTGCGCGGCTGAGCAGCAGCTCGCGTATATCGTCGGTGAAGGGCGGTATCTCGATATCCTCGTCGGCGAACAGGCCGCCGTTTACATAGGGGAAGGCCGCAAGCTCGGGCGAGTCGTCCTTAAGATAGGGGTCGCGCTCGGAAACGGGCGTGTCGAGCGTTCTGAACAGCTCGATGAGCGCACGGCGCAGCCGCCGCGCGTCAAACTGCGCAAGATAGTCGCGGAACATGCCGTGGCGGCCGAAGACCTCCGCGTCCTCGGCGTAAAGGCAGAAAACAAGGCGCACGCACAGCACGTTCAGGCTCTTCATCGCGCGCTCGCTCGTCGGGTCTGCGTACTGCGCGGCCAGCGCGTCGTATAAAAGGCCGACGATCTCGCCCGCGGCGATGGATACCTCCATCTCGCGCTTTAAGTGCTCGCTGCCGCTGTCGACCAGAAATTGCAGCCGGTAGTACTCGCGCTCCAGGTCCTCGAGCCGTATCTCCTCCGGCTCGCCGCCGGGGCGCTCCATGTCGTAGACGTGGAAGGTGCTGAAATTGCAGGTCACGACCCAGCGCGGGTGCTGCGAAAGCGGCAGCTCCGTTATGTAGCGCTTTGCCTGCTGAAAGGGATTGAGCATCGAGCCGTCCGACTGGCGTATCGGCTTTTTGAGGTCCTTGCCCAGACCCTTCTGCTCGATGAGCACCTTCGTCGAGGGTATGGAGCCGTCGATGAAGCTCGTGTGGTCAAGGTGCACCTGCTCCTCGAAGGATATGAACTGCTCGGGGTGCTCCACGCCGTATACGTCGCGCAGAAGCGACAGCCAGAACGCCTGACTTTCGCCCTTCTCGTAGCCCTTCCCCTTCCAGTATTCCGCAAAGCGCTTCGCCGCTTCCTGCTGTCTTACATTGTTCATGCTCCACCTCACGCGCGTTTTTTATAATGATACCATGATATCCCGCCTTTTTCAACGCAAAACAGGGCGGTCAGACGACCGCCCTGTTTTTTGCGTATTCTCACTTTTCAAACGAGCCGAAGAACTCCTTGAGTGCCTCGATGACTATCGATGCCGCCTCGTCAGCGCCGGCCTTGTCGAGAATGTGCAGAATGATATCCCACATGGTTTTTTCCTCCTTCTTCGCAGATTCAATTTCCTTACTCCGCTGTCTACTATAAAGGAGAAATATTAAAATAACATTAGAAAGTTAGTTTATTTATTTGCATTTACTTTTTTAACTTTAAAATAGTGTATCGCCATGAGCACGATGAACACGCTGCTGCAATAGCCGAATATGGGGTAGACGATGCCGATGAGGTCGCCGAAGCCGAAGAGGCTGCCGAGGAACATGCACAGGGCGCAC
>CAVFND010000259.1:0-2785 GCA_963623615.1 Oscillibacter sp. ER4
TAAAAAAGAAAAAAGGCACGGAATAAGTTGACTTTCCCCCGATTATCGGATATACTGGGTCGTCAATAAATCGCCCGATCAAGGAGGTCCCCCATGAATACACAAGAGCTTTCCCCCATCTGCCGGCAGGTGCGGCGCGACATCATCACGATGACCGCCAACGCCGGCAGCGGCCACCCTGGCGGTTCGCTGTCCGCGGTGGAGCTGATGACCAGCGTCTTCTTCAACCACATGCGCGTCGACCCGCAGAATCCGCACGATCCAGACCGCGACCGCTTCGTGCTCTCCAAGGGTCATGCGGCTCCCTGCTATTATGCGGTCCTCGCCGCCAAGGGCTTCATCTCCCGCGACGAGTACGCGAACTTCCGCCAGCTGCACTCCATCCTGCAGGGCCATCCCGACGCGAAGAAGGTCCCCGGCGTGGACGCTTCCACGGGTTCTCTCGGTCAGGGCGTGTCCATCGCCGTCGGTATGGCGCTCGGCGCCAAGCACCTCGGCAAGGACACGAAGGTCTTCGCCCTCGTCGGCGACGGCGAGAGCCAGGAAGGTCAGATCTGGGAGGCCTATATGGCCGCCGCGCACTATAAGCTCGACAATCTGACTGTCATCATCGACAACAACGGCCTGCAGATCGACGGCACGAACGACCAGGTCATGAGCCTCGGCGACCTGCCGGCCAAGCTCCGCGCGTTCGGCTTCGACCTCGTCGAGCTGCCCGACGGCAACGATCTGGACGCTGTCGAGGCCGCGCTCTCCAAGCCCACCATGCCCGGCAAGCCCAAGGCCATCCTTGCGCACACCGTCAAGGGCAAGGGCGTTTCGTTCATGGAGAATCAGGTCGGCTGGCACGGCAAGGCCCCGAACGCCGAGCAGCGCGAGCAGGCACTGAAGGAATTGGAGGACTAAGAACATGGCTGATAAAATTGCGACCCGTCAGGCTTACGGCGAAGCGCTGATCGAGCTGGTCGAAAAGAATGATAAGGTCGTCGTGCTCGACGCCGACCTCGCCAACGCCACGCAGACCTGCAAGGTCGCCAAGGCGCACCCCGAAAAATTCTACAACTGCGGCATTGCCGAGGCCAATATGGTCGACATTGCCGCCGGTATGTCCACGATGGGGCTCATCCCCTACTGCTCCTCCTTCGCGATGTTCGCGGCTGGCCGCGCCTATGAGCAGATCCGCAACTCCATTGCCTATCCGCACTTCAACGTCAAGATCTGTGCCACCCACGCAGGTGTCAGCGTCGGCGAAGACGGCGGCAGCCACCAGTGCATCGAGGATCTTGCGCTCATGCGCGCCATCCCCGGCATGACGGTCATCTGCCCCGCGGATGCCAACGAGGCCAAGGCCGCCACCATGGCGATCGCCGACTTCAAAGGCCCCGTCTACATGCGCCTTGCGCGCCTCGCCACGCCCGTTTTTGAGGGCGACATGGTTAAGCCGTTTGAGATCGGCAAGGCCAATGTCCTGCGCGAGGGCAAGGATATCGCGATCTTCGCGACGGGCCTGATGGTCAATGAATCCCTGATGGCTGCAGAGGCGCTAGCCAAGGACGGCATCGACGCCGCTGTCATCAACATCCACACCATCAAGCCCATTGACGCGGCTTGTGTCACTGAGTGGGCTGAAAAGTGCGGTAAGGTCATCACCGTCGAAGAGCACAGCGTCATCGGCGGTCTGGGCGACGCCGTGGCCGACGTTTTGATGGGCAAGGTCAACTGCAAGTTCCACAAGATCGGCGTGAACGACCGCTTCGGCCAGTCCGGCAAGGCGGCGGACGTGCTGCGCGAGTATGGCCTGACGGCGGACCAGATCGCCGAGACCATCAAGGCGAACATCTGATGAACACCGCCCCCGAGTGCGTCGACATGACGGAATCGCTGCGCCGCGGCGCAGGCCGTTTGATCTGCGATGGAGACGAGGGCGCTCTCGTCCTCAGCACGGACGGCACGTTTTTGCTGAGCGACATGCAGGACGGCGCGTTGCTGTGCGAAAAAATTTGCGCGCTCTGCCCCGCCGTTCCGCAGCTGTTCACCGTCAAAAGCGACGACGCCGCGGCCGCGCTGATGCGGGAATTCTCCCTGCATGAGCTCATGCGCTGCACGCAGTGGGTCTATGAAAAGAGCGAGCCGCCCTGCCCTGTCACGGCGGACATCCGCCCGCTGACGCAGGAGCATGCGGCGCTGGCTGCGTCCGTCTATCATGACGGCGGCGGCACGTACATCCGTGACCGCATTGAAAACGGCGCGCTTTGGGGCGTTTTCGAGGGCAATGAGCTCGCAGGCTTCGCCGGTTTTCACGACGACGGCAGCATGGGCATGCTCGAAATTCTGCCGCCGTTCCGCCGCCGCGGGTACGCCGCGCAGCTGGAAGCGTTTCTGATCGCCGCAGCGCTCAGCGACGGGCGCACGCCCTACTGTCACGTGGTCGACGGAAACGAGGCGTCGCTGCGCTTGCAGCAGAAAATGGGGCTCATCTGCACCCGCCTCCCCGCGATTTGGGTCAATTGAGGAAAGAAAGGAGACAAAGCGAATCGGTTTTGTCTCCTTTTTTCAAAAATATCGCAAACCCTCTTGCAAAATGGAATTTCTGTGTTACAATGCAATTAGTTCCAAACGTACCAAACATTTGAAATAACTTTTAAGATCAAAGGAGAAGATATTATGCCGCTGGTAACATCTACGGAAATGTTCAAGAAGGCCTATGACGGCGAGTACGCCATCGGGGCGTTCAACGTCAACAACATGGAGATCGTGCAGGGCATCACCGAGGCCTGCCAGGAAG